>JAITKG010000033.1 GCA_031278495.1 Prevotellaceae bacterium
TTTTCGTTGGCAGCTTTTATTTGGGTAAGTCTTGTTCCGGGAAATGGTGCAGGTATAAAATGTGCAACGTGGACTAAACTTATCACTTTAGAGGTTCTAGACTACCCGTATAATAAATAAATAAAATCCACGTTTCCTTGTATGATTTTTTTATTCTTATTATACAGAAATTGTCTAGATTTCTAAAGTAGAATAAAAGCGGTCAAAATGTTAAAGAGCATAAACTGGGTGCAAAGGTAAATAATTTTTTTCATAGTTTTATTTTTTTTAAATAATTCTTTCGCTACGGTTTTTCGTTGGCAGCTTTTATTGGGTAAGTCTTGTTCCGGGAAATGGTGCAGGTATAAATGCGAAACGCGAACTAAACTTATTCTATAGAGAGGTTCTCGAATACCTGTACATGAAATAAGCAAAAGTCCACGTTTCCTTTGTGGTTTTGGTTTATTCTTCATGTACAAAATTTTCGAGATTTCTCTATAGAGAATAAAAGCACCCAAAATGTTAAAGATCATAAACTGGGTGCAAAGGTAAATAATTTTTTTCATAGTTTTATTTTTTTTAAATAATTCTTTCGCTATGGCTTTTCGTTGGCAGCTTTTATTGGGTAAGTCTTGTTCCGGGAAATGGTGCAGGTATAAAATGCGAAACGCGAACTGTACTTATTGTATGTGAGGTTCTCGAATACCTATCTATAATACAAGCAAAAATTCACGTTTCATTACTCCGTGGAGTTTTGCTTTTATTCAAAATAGATAATTGAAATTTTCGAGATTTCACATACAGAATAAAAGCGCCCAAAATGTTAAAGATCATAAACTGGGTGCAAAGGTAAATAAAACTTTATAATATGCAAAATTTTTTTGCATTGTGGCAGGATTATTCTTCCTTCATCTTATTGCTTCGATTATGTTGTTTTCATTTGAAAAACTGTTTGGAATTACTTAAAAAGTACATGGCTGAAAAGAAATACTTGTGTTTTTGTAAAAATTACGTATATTTGCAGGCAAATTATACATATATGCAAGTTTACAGCCAAAGTGAAAATTCATAAAATAATCAATCAATCAATAATAACGTGCTTCCGACGCTCTCTTTGTTTAGGGATACGGGGGTTTTAATAATTTTCATTATGAAAAAAACAACTTTTCTGCTTTTTGCCGTATTAGGGGCGATGTTATGTACGTCGTGCGGCAACGGTTACCATTACGAAACGGTTCCGAACGACCCGACAAACACGCGTATCTATACGTTGGATAACGGACTGAAAGTGTACCTGACGGTGAACAAAAGCGAGCCGCGTATCCAGACCTATATCCCCGTGCGGGTAGGCGGTAAGAACGACCCGCAAGAAACCACCGGCTTGTCGCACTACTTGGAACACCTGCTGTTCAAAGGCACCGGCGATTTCGGCACGAAAGACTATGCTGCCGAAAAACCGCTGTTAGACCAAATCGAAGCCCTGTATGAAACCTACCGCGCCACCACCGGCGACGCAGAACGCAAAGCGATTTACAAACAAATCGACAGCGTGTCGCAGGAAGCGTCGAAATTCGCTATTCCCAATGAATACGACAAGATGATGTCGCACATCGGCGCGGAAGGCACGAACGCTTTTACGTCGTTCGACGTGACGAATTATGTAGAAAATATCCCGTCAAACCAGTTGGAAACATGGGCGAAAATTGAAGCCGACCGCTTCAAAAACCCGGTGATACGCTTATTCCATACCGAACTCGAAACCGTGTACGAAGAGAAAAACCGTTCGCTGGCAAATGATAGCCGCAAAGCGTATGAAGCCTTGCTCGCCGCATTGTTCCCGCACCATACCTACGGCACGCAAACCGTACTGGGTACGCAGGAGCACTTGAAAAACCCGTCGATTGTCAATATTAAAAACCATTACAATTCGTACTATGTAGCCAATAATATGGCGGTCATTCTTTCCGGCGACTTCGACCCCGACCAGGCGATTAAGATAATAGACAAATATTTTTCGAGCCTGCCGTCCGGCGAAGTTCCCGCCTTTGTTATGGCAGAAGAAACGCCGGTAACAGCGCCGATTGTAAAGGAAGTGCTGGGCAACGACGCTGAAAATGTAACTGTCGGTTTCCGTTTCCCCGGCGCCAATTCGCCCGAAGCGGAAATGTTGGAAATATTGGATTACTTGATGAACAACGGCAAGGCAGGATTGCTGGATTTGAATGTAAACCAGAAACAGCGCGTACTGAGCGCGAGCGCCGGCGTGTATGACATGGCGGATTATCAGGTGTACGTGCTATCGGGGCGTCCGAAACAGGGGCAAACGCTGGAACAGGTAAAGGACATCCTGCTGGAGCAAATCGAACTGTTGAAAAAAGGCGAATTTGAAGACTGGCTGATTGAAGCGACTATCAATAATTTTAAGCTGAATGAAATTCACGGGATACAATCCAACCAGGTGCGCGTCCGCCAACTGATGGACGCTTTTGTGAACAAAACGCCGTGGGAAAATGTGGTGAACAAACTGGACCGCCAATCGAAATTGACCAAACAGCAGATTGTAGATTTTGCCAATACCCACTTCGGCAACAACTATGCCGTGGTGTACAAACGGCAGGGCGAAGACCCGGACATCAAGAAAATCGACAAGCCCGCCATTACGCCTATCGCCGCCAACCGCGATGACGAAAGCGAATACCTGCAAAAAATCAAAGCCATTCAGGTAACGCCTATCGAACCGGTGTTCCTCGATTATGAAAAAGATTTGCAGCAAACCACCCTCAATGGCTTGCCGGTGCTGTATAAACAGAATACGGAAAACAACACGTTTGAGTTGACTTACCTGCTGGAAATGGGCAGCAACAGCGACAAAGCGTTGGGTACCGCTTTCAGTTACCTGAACTACCTCGGCACGTCAAAATATACGCCGGAACAAATCAAGAGCGAGTTCTACAAACTGGCCTGTTCGTTCGACGTGTCGTCAAGCGCCGAGCGGGTATATGTTTCCCTGTCGGGATTGGACGAGAATTTCGAGAAAGCGTTGGATCTGCTGGAAGACCTCCTTGCCGACCCGCAGGTGAACAAGGAAGCGTTCGACAACCTGAGAAAGGATATTATAAAATCACGCGCCAACGCTAAATTGAATCAGGGGCGCATCATCAATATGCTGTATAATTATGCTGTTTGGGGACAAAAATCATCTGCTACCAATATCCTAAGCAATAAAGAACTTGCCGCCTTGAAACCCGGGGACTTGATTAAACGTATCAAGGCGATTAACGGCTACGAACATAAAATACTTTATTACGGACCGAAAACACAGGACAAGCTGGTGCAAATCTTGAACGCCCTGCACAGGATGCCGGATACTTTCCAACCGCTATTGCCCGCTACGAAATTCACGCAAGTGGAAACGCCCGCCAATAAAGTGCTCTATACCCATTACGACTCCCCGCAGCTCAACATGGTGATGCACTCCAAAGGCATTCCTTATGCAAAAGAACTCGAACCGATTCGCCGGATGTATAACGAATATTTCAGCGGCGGCATGAACGCTATCGTATTTCAGGAAATGCGGGAAGCGCGCAGCCTTGCCTACTCGGCGCAGGCAAGCTACAGCGGCGTGTCAAAGCCGGAACTGAATTATATTATGTTCACCTTTATCGGCACGCAAAACGATAAACTGACGGACGCTGTGGGTGCGTTCAAGGACATCCTGAACAACCTTCCCGAATCCGAAAAAGCGTTCAACATCGCGAAAGAAGCCATTACCGCATCCATACGCACGGAACGCATTATCCGCGAATCGGTGTTGTGGAATTATCTGGACGCCCAAAAATTCGGCTACACCTACGACCGGCGCAAGGATGTATTTGAACAGACGCCGCAATTTACGTTGCAGGATGTAAAAGCATTCCAGGAAAAGTATGTCAAAGGACTGCCGTATGTGTACTGCATACTGGGCGACAAAAAAGCATTGTCTATTGACACCATGAAAAACATTGCGCCGGTGCAAACCTTAACGCTCGAAGAAATCTTCGGGTATTAGCCCCCTTATGACCAATAAGCGCCGGATACCCGGCGCTTATTGTTTTTAAGTTTTATATCCCCGCTTTACCTTTTACCCTTTACAATTAAACAACCTTCAATCGTAAAATCATCATGAATAATTCCATTTATCATTTTCCCTATCCCGCCAACGAGCCGGTGAAAAGCTATGCGCCCGGCAGCGTCGAACGCAAGGAACTGCAAGAAGAATTAACGCGACTGTCGTCCGAAACCATTGAAATCCCTGTCATCATTGGCGGGCGCGAAGTGCATACGGGCGATACCGGCACGGTGGCGATGCCGCACGACCACCGGCACGTATTAGCCACCTACCACAAGGCAGGCGTCAAAGAAGTGGAAGCGGCGGTAACGGCTGCCACGCAAGCGCAGAAAGCGTGGGAACGCTTCCCATGGGAGGAACGCGCCGCCATCCTGCTGCGGATTGCCGAACTGGCGGCGAAGAAATACCGCGCCCTCCTGAATGCCGCCACCATGCTCGGGCAGAGTAAAAATGCCTTTCAAGCGGAAATAGATTCGGCATGCGAAAATGTCGACTTCCTGCGCTTCAACGCCCACTATGCCTGCCGTATTTACAGCGAACAACCGCACAGCGAATCGGGCGTCATCAACCGCATGGAATACCGCCCGCTCGAAGGATTTGTGCTGGCGGTAACGCCTTTTAACTTCACGGCGATTGCCTCGAACCTGAACCTTTCGCCCGTGCTGATGGGCAACACGACCATCTGGAAACCGGCGACCACCGCCATTTTCTCAAATTATTTCCTGATGAAAATCTTTCAGGAAGCCGGATTGCCCGACGGCGTAGTAAACTTCCTGCCCGGCGCGGGACGCATCATCGGCAATGCGGCGCTGGCGAGCCCGCACTTTGCCGGGCTGCACTTCACCGGCTCTACCGCTACGTTTGACCAACTGTGGCAAACGGCGGCAGGCAACCTTCCCGGCTATCGTTCCTATCCGCGATTGGTAGGCGAAACGGGCGGCAAAGACTTTGTGGTGGCGCACCCGTCGGCGAAAGCGCAGGAACTGGCGGTGGCGCTGGTTCGCGGCTCGTTTGAATACCAGGGGCAGAAATGTTCGGCTTCGTCGCGCGCCTACATCCCGTCGAACCTCTGGCGGGAAGTGAAGCAAAGCCTTTGCGATATGCTGGCGTCCATCAAAACCGGCGACGTGCGCGATTTTAGCAACTACCATAACGCCGTCATTGACGAAACCTCTTTCGATACCGTCATGAGCTACCTCGACCGCGCACGCCGCTCGTCCGGAGCTACAATTGTAGCGGGCGGCACGGGCGACAAGTCGCAGGGCTATTTCATACAGCCAACGGTCATTGAGGTGAGCGACCCGCATTTTGTTACGATGCAGGAAGAAATCTTCGGACCGGCGCTTTCGGTGTATGTTTATCCCGAAAACAAATGGCAGGAAACGCTGCAACTGCTCGACGAAACCTCGCCCTACGGGCTGACCGGCGCAGTGTTTGCGCAAGACCGCTATGCACTGGAAGAAGCGGCGCAACGCTTGAAATATGCGGCAGGCAATATTTATTTCAACGACAAATCAACCGGCGCCGTAGTAGGGCAGCAGCCTTTCGGCGGCGCGCGCCGCAGCGGCACCAACGACAAAGCCGGAAGCTACCTAAACCTCCTCCGATGGACAAGCCCCCGCGCTATTAAGGAATGTTTAGCGCCGCCGGTAGACTACCGCTATCCTTTTTTAGGTTAAAGGGAATTTACAGATTTACAGATTTACGGATTTACGGATTTACAGATTGGGCTGGCGCGGCGGCAGCTAATGTGCTAATGTGACTAATGTGCTAATGTGACTAATTGGGCTGGCGCGGCGGCTAATGTGAAGATGTGAAGATGTGGAGATGTGGAGATGTGGCTGCGCAGCAGAGGAGTTAAGAACTAAGAGTTGTGAACTAAGGGATGGGCTGCGCCGGCTAATGTGCTAATGTGACTAATTTTTTAATGTGACTAATTTGGCTGACGCGACAGCACTAACCGTTCCCCGTTAGCCGTGCATCGTTAGCCGTTAGCCGAGCAGGTAGAGTTAAGAACTAAGAGTTGTGCTGCGCAGCAGTCAGTTTATAATTTAAAGATTTAAAAAGAACTGCCGGTACGGAAACATACCGGCAGATCTTTTTGCATCCACGCTTTCAGGTGAGAGTTGAAAGTTACTGCCGCGCCAGCCACATTACAGACTTACAAAGATTCTAAGTGGACTTACAAAGATTCTGATTGGACTTACAAGGATTCTGATTGGACTTACAAGGATTCTGATTGGACTTACAAAGCTCGTAAGTCGACTTACAAAGCTCGTAAGTCGACTTACAAAGCTCGTAAGTC
>JAITKG010000037.1 GCA_031278495.1 Prevotellaceae bacterium
GTCCTTTCGCAGGCTGATTACGGTATCGCTACGGAGTTTCTGGCGTATATCGCCATCCTGCAAGTGGCGCTTACTTTAGGATTGGAAACGGGCTGCTTCCGGTTTGCGAACAGGCACGCACAGCCGGCGCGGGTGTTTGCCAATGCGCTTACCACCATGCTGGCGGTAACGGTTGGCTTTTTTGCATTGGTTACGCTGTTTTCGCAACCCATTGCCGGCGCACTGGGCTACGAGGCGTATGCGATGTGCGTTATCTACGCAGGCGGCATTTTGGCGACCGACTGTTTTACGGCGATTTTGTTTGCGCGGCTGCGCTTTGTTCACAAATCCGTGAAGTTTTCGGTGTTTAAGAGCATCAAAATCGTTGGCGAAGTGGCGTTCAATATCCTTTTGTTTTTCGGGGCGCCGGCTTACTTTGCCGCGCATCCCGATTCGTTTTGGCTGCATTTTATTTCGGCTACGCCCGACTTCAGCTACCTGCTGTTCGCTATTTTCCTAAGCTGCGTGCTGGCGTTGCTGCTGTTTATCCCCGACATCTTACGCACCCGTTTCGGCATTGATAAAAAATTATGGCGCGCCATGATGCGCTACTCGCTGCCGTTGATGATAGCCGGATTGCCGGGCGTGGCAAACGATTTTATCGACCGGTTGCTGTTCCGCTACCTGCTGCCCGACGGCACGGACTGGCACGCGGCATTGGGCGTCTTCCAAGCCGGCGTAAAGCTGGCAGTTATCATGACGCTGTTCGTACAGATGTTCCGCTACGCCGCCGAACCGTTTTTTTTCGCCGGCGCGAAAGATAAAAATGCGCCGAAACTGTATGCCGCAGTGATGAACCACTTCGTGGCGTTTTGCATGGTCATTTTCCTGTCTGTCGTTTTTTACCTTGATATTATCGGACTGCTGCTGGGCAAGGATTTCCGCGCAGGCGCCGATATTGTGCCGGTCATGCTGGGGGCTTACGTGCTGCTCGGCATGGCGTTCAACCTTTCGATGTGGTACAAGTTGTCGGGGAAAACCAATTATGCGGTCTACATTACCCTGCTGGGACTGCTGGTAACGCTGGCGGTGAACGTATGTTTCATGCCGCGCTATGGCTACCATGCCGCAGCATGGGGGCATCTCTTGAGTTACCTGATTATGGTAATACTCAGCGCATGGTTTGGCGCGCGATACTATCCGATTCCCTATAACTGGGAAAAAATAATTACTTACATCGCCGTGGGCGTGACGCTCTACTTTGCCGCACGGATGCTGCCTTTCACGCACTGGGCGAAATGGGGCGCAAACGCCGTGCTGCTGGGAGGGTATATCGCCTTTTGGTTTACTTGGGAAAAAATAATTAAATGGTCAAAAAATGTATGATATTCCATGCCTGTTGATACGTTTGGATATGCTTTCAAAAACACTGCAGAAGCAAGGATATGGGCGAAAAATACTATCACGGGAATATATAAAAACAAAGACACGGGCAACGACATACGTATATCGAAAACAGCTATCAATAAATATCTAAGTGAAAAAGTCGTGCGACAAAGCGTAAATATAAACGTACATTTATCAACACTGCAAAAATTGCCGGAACTTATAGCAACCGCCGTTCTGAAAGACAGCAAACCTGATGATAATAACAGTATGCACATAAAAGCCATTCAGCGCATATATGGAATGATAAAATATCAAGATAATGTATATAGTGTAAAAATAACCGTCAAAGTGTATCTCCATGCCGGTAGTAAAGCGTATTCTTATCAAGTAGTAGAAATGAAAAACCCGGACGGGAAGCGAATTTTTCAAGATTCTTTTTCATCGTCCGGGAAGCCCTGAAAGCCCAACCCGGAAAACATGGAGCGCGCATATTCTAAAAGACTGTAGCCCTCCCCGCTGCTGAGCTTTCAGCTACAAAGATATTATAAATTTGCAAAAACATCATTCGTTAAATTCGTATAACCATGAAAGTAAAAATCGTTAACCGCTCGCCTTTTGACCTGCCGCAATATGCCACGCCGCTTTCTGCCGGCATGGACTTGCATGCCAACCTTTCCGAACCGGTTATGCTCGCCTCGTTGCAGCGCGCGCTGGTGCCGACCGGATTATTCATCGAATTGCCCGCCGGCTATGAAGCGCAAATCCGACCGCGAAGCGGACTGGCGGCGAAGCACGGCATTTCGTTAGTCAATTCGCCCGGCACCATTGATGCAGATTATCGCGGCGAAATAAAAATTATCCTCGTAAACCTGTCCGACACGCCTTTTGCCGTGCAACCCGGCGAACGCATTGCGCAAATGGTCATCGCCCGCCACGAACGGGTGGAATGGGAAGCCGTCGCCGAACTGGACGACACGGCGCGCGGTGCAGGCGGCTTCGGCTCTACGGGAGTAAAATAGTTCCGCTCGGGGAAGGCATACGATATGCCCTGCACATCGCGCGGTGCACAGGTATTCCGCTATGCACCGGCATTGCGCCGCGCGAAAGGCAGGGGATGCAGTTCTGTAAATCACCATTGACTGATAGCAAAAAAATAATTATCTTTGCGGCAGATTTAATACATACAATAATATCTCAGCATATATGAATATTTTCAAGGGTACTTCTTTATTTACTTTTTTATGGCGCGGCATTATTGCCTGTTGCTTACTGCCGGCTTGCAGCAATGAGGACGAAACAACTACCTCCTCCGGAACCTTGGGCATGCAAGGCGCTATCACTGCCAATATACATGATTACGCTGTAAAAGGCGCCACGCTTTTCCTGAAAGCCGAAGGCATTACGGCGCCAACAAAAGATAAAATCACTTACCAGTGGACTATTACCGACCCCGCGTCCCTGTACGTTTGGGGACAAGTAATCAAATACCAATTTCCGAATAATACAGAAAATTCCGTAACTGTCACGCTCTCGGGTACAGCCGACGGGTACTACAGTACATCCACCACTAATGCTATCACGCTTATTGAAGATTCTTTTGCGAAAACGGTGGAAGGACTTGCCGAAGGAGCAAGCACATTTGTCGATACACGCGACGGGCAAACGTACCAATATGCATACATCGGCAACTATGACTGGATGACGCAAAACCTGAACTGGGCGGGCGCTGGAAAGAGCTACAAAAACCAACGTGAATACGATATTATTTTCGGGCGGTTGTATACATGGGACGAAGCAACAACGAACAATATTTGCCCGCCGGGCTGGCAGCTACCCGACACTACTGCATGGAACGACTTAGGACAGGCGTTGAACGACGGCGTCGCCGTTACCTTTGAGAGCTACTGGCAAAAACTGGGAAGTTATGCGGCAGCCAACGGCGTTATTAGCGAAAAAAAGCTATGGCCTTACGACCCCAACAATACCAAAGAAAACAAAAAAGGCTGGAACGCGCTGCCGGCTGGCGAATTTTCGGGCGGAGTCTTCTCCGGCAACGGGCGCTACGGGCATTGGTGGAGCGTCACGCCTTACCCGAATAAAACGGACTACGCCTATTCGCGGTACATCATATACAATAACGCGGCATTTTATTTTGTAGACAGGCATAAACAATCGTATCTATCCGTCCGTTGCGTGCGGTAACCCTCCCCCACTCTCTAAAACAGCCGACAGAGCCCCGAAGGGGCGATATGGCAGAACGGCTAACGAAGCGCATCACTCCGGCTGGAGTCCGCAAGGAACGGGCAAATGTAGCGGGGAAAGCATCAGTCCACTTTACGCTTAACACATCTCGCTTAACTCAAATGTAGTATTCCGTCAAGTCAATAATACCTGCCCGAAGCGCATATTTGATTACTTCATACACATTATTCACTTCCAGCTTGCGGAAAATATTTTTACGGTGGGTATTGATCGTATGAAAACTCAAATTCTGTTCCTGCGCAATTTCTTTTGTTGTTTTTCCCAACGCTATTTCGTGCAGCACCAAACGTTCGCTGGCGGTCAGTTTGTCCGGCGTGTTTTGCGACTGGACGTCTTCGCGAAGCACCTGCACCGCTACGTCGCACAAGTAGGTTTCGCCGTGAACGGCATATTTCAACGCAGTGACAATATCTTCTTTCAAATCGGTTTTCATCACCACGCCGAACGCCTGCCCCGACAACAGTACCTGCCGCAAAAAATGTTTCGACAACTCATCGGAAAATAATAACCATACCGAATGCGGATGCCGCTGTTTCATATTCAACAGTTGTGAATCTGCAATATCAAACAGCGTATAATCCAACACCACCGCCGCCGCCGGGTGGTTAACCAACTGCTTCATCAACTCTGCGCGCGATGAAACTTCCAGTATCGTATCCGCCAAAGCCAACTGCTGCAACAACGACGCAACGCCTTGACGGGTGATGTATTGATTATCGGCTAAAATAACAGGACGCATATCAAGTAAGAATTAGGAATTAAACAAGAATCAGAAATTACGGATTTATGCCGTACAAAAATACCATAAATGTGTTATTTTAACAAATAGGAAGTTAAAAATACCACAAATATGTTATTTTATGGCATTGATGAATGCATTATCTTTGTGAAAATTTTTTTAACTAAATATAAAATTATGGCAAAAATTTTCAAACAACTCACCGAATTGATAGGCAACACACCGCTGTTGGAACTGTCATCCTATGAAAAATCAAAGGCTGCTGCCGCAAAACTGATTGCTAAACTGGAATATTTTAATCCGGCAGGCAGCGTGAAAGACCGCATCGCATTGGCGATGATTGAAGACGCCGAAGCACAGGGCATATTGAAACCCGGCGCAACCATCATTGAACCGACCAGCGGCAACACTGGCGTAGGGCTGGCATTTGTGTCGGCTGCCAAAGGCTATAAACTGACGCTTACCATGCCCGAAACCATGAGCCTCGAACGGCGCAACTTGCTAAAAGCGCTCGGCGCAACGCTGGTGCTTACGCCCGGCAGCGAAGGAATGAAAGGCGCAATAGCCAAAGCGATTGCTTTACGCGCGGAAACGCCCGGCGCTATTATCCTGCAACAATTCGATAATCCATCGAACCCGGAAATTCATTACCGCACCACTGCTGATGAAGTTTGGCGCGACACTGGCGGGAATGTAGATATTTTCGTATCGGGCGTTGGCACCGGCGGCACGGTCAGCGGCGCAGGCAAACGCCTGAAAGAACTCAAACCCGATGTAAAAGTTATTGCCGTAGAACCCGCCGACTCGCCGGTACTTTCGGGCGGCAATCCCGGACCGCATAAGATACAAGGTATCGGCGCAGGATTCGTTCCCAAGAACTACGACAGCTCCGTCATCGACCGCATCATCACCGTATCCAATGACGACGCCATCCGTACCAGCCGCGAACTGGCGAAAACGGAAGGGCTACTCGTTGGCATATCTTCGGGGGCGGCGGCGTTCGCAGCGACCAGCCTCGCGCTCGAACCCGAGAACAAAGGGAAAAATATCGTAGTCATCCTGCCCGACACCGGCGAACGCTACCTTTCTACTATTCTTTATGCGTTCGATGAATATCCGCTCTAAAATTCACAACCAAAGTTTATGAATAATTAGCCCTGCTGTAAAGCGGGGCTTTTTTGCGGACGAACTGTAAGAATTCAAAAATTTCAATATTCAATGTTTCGTAATTGTGTACCGGAAGAAATTGCAAATCGCAACAACATTTCAATAACCCGCAGGCGACTTGGAAATGTTGCTGTGTAAGGGAAATAAAATGCCGCCGTTTTTTGTAGCGTTTCTTTAAGTTATTTTTTTGTGGTTTTATTTTTTAATTTCTCACACACCGGACTTTTACATATCCGCTCTGTGCCACAAAATCGTCCCATGTATTATCACCGTATCTTATATTCCATACATCATTGCAACATGAAAAATATCGTGGATACGTAGCGTTAGAACCTTGCACTATCCATTCAAGCCTATAGTTTCCCTCATTCACTATGCCCAGCTCAGCTGAATGATGCTGCATACATGTACCTTCGGTATCATTTGGATAACGCCAGCCTGTGGGGCACAAGTAATCTTCCCCCCCAAATGATGTAAGCTTGCCTTGATCACTTGCTTTTATTTCGATACTACAGCCAGTATAGGTAGAAGCATCGTCGGCTACCAAGTCCCGACAATGGTTGCCAATAGCCGTTAAGTTTGGGCAGCAAGGAAGAGTTACACTTGACGCGGTAAATTGAAAATCACGTATCGCAATACAGCCGGGACAGCCGGTAGGGTCGGTGAATGAATTTATATTACCGGTATATTTATTGCCGCTGATAATTGTTCCATTTAGTATAAATGATTGTGTACCTTTCAGCGTATAAGCTCCGCTACTGACGGAAGCAATGTTAGGCGGATAATCGGTAGCATACGCACAGACGTTAAATTTAGCAGGGGTTGCGCTGCCTAATGTTAATTTAACCGTTGCGCTAAACGTATTGGTAGTAACGGTAGAAGTGCCTTTCACCCATACGCCGCGCGTATTCCCGCTCTCGACCATGCGTGTAAGCGACGTATATTGATTACCGCTACCGGCAGTAACCGTAGTAGCGTTTGGCACAAGCGTAGCAGGTGACCAACTGCCTAACGTGTTTGCGCCGGTGACGGGTTGAATATCCACAAATACCCACACTTCATCACGATGGGTAGCGTCGCTGCCTTTCCACGACAAATCAAACGTGACGATTTTTGTAGCGTAGTCCACTTTGGTATTTACAATAGTTACCGGTGTAGTGCGCTGTGCGCTTGCTGCAACGCTTGCAAGCATTGCGAAAAGAAAGAAAATTTTTGCTCTCATAATTTTTTTTTGTTTAATTGTTGTTATTTTGTAGCATCGGGGTTGTTTCCAAACACAAACTTTCTTACATAAACAACCCCTCGCTACGATTTTTTACCCGCTGCCAAGTATCTTCGTTTCCATTTTAATTGAATGTATGTTTTCATAAAATACGAAACGCAGACTCTAATTTATCGTACTTTGAGGCTCTGGCAACCTACGCAAAATATAAATTATTGTCCACGTTTATTTTTGAACAAGATTCATTTTGCGTTTGAAATTTACCAGACTTCAAAGTACAGAACACAAAAATCGTATTATTTCATCGATTTTTCTTGACCATTAAAAAAAGAACTTAAATATGCTACAAATATATTACATTTTTTTTTATCTGCAATTTTTATTTATTATTTTTTTTGCGACGTTAGCCAATTCTTAATTCGTAATTTCTAATTCTTAATTCCCGGCAAGCTCCGTGCTGTTCAGTCCTGCGTTTGGTAGAGGAAGGTATTATTGACGCCCAGTCGGTGCGTATGGTTTATGGTAACTATTTTCGTTGCTGCTTCGGTATATGCTTTATTGCTATGTCCGGCTGGGGGCGTCATCGGCGTTTTGCGCCGCAGGTAAGCCGGCGTTTTTTCCAGCTCGCTAATGTCCGTATTCTTTTCCATGATCAGCGCCGGCCGTCCTGCGGGCGGCGTGGCGGCTTGGGAAGGAGTTTCCG
>JAITKG010000059.1 GCA_031278495.1 Prevotellaceae bacterium
CTGCTTAAGACTACCGGGTGGTCGTACTATTCGCATCACAAAGAGAGTTTCTTGTGGGATCAGGATGTGATATTATGCAATTAAAAAAACATCGAAAAAGAAAAATAAACGTATGAACCTAGCCCTTAATTAGGCGTTTCCACCCAAATGCCACTTTCGTTGCGCCGTGTTCCCGTTGGGGTTTCATCGTGCAACCATGAAGAAATAAAAATGTTCTCGACATAGGTAAAACAGGGGAAAATAAATATAGCCCCTGTTTCTGCCGTTCAATACAAGACATTACAAAGATGCGGTAAAAATTATTATTTAGATAATCAATTGATTATGATTTTTTATTATACTATGCTATACACAATATTGATTTTTTTATATATCTTTGCATCGCTAATTAAAAATGATTAAAATCTACTAAAGATGCGAACTTTTTTTATTTTTGTGTGTTTACTGGCGGCGTTTGCCGGCGCAGCCTTCGCTTCGCCCGCCCCAAAAGGCAAGGGAACAATCAACGGGAAAATTATTGATAAACGCTCGGGCGCGGCGCTGGAATTTGCGACCGTGAGCCTGCTCGATACCGCCAGGAAAGTCATAGCGGGCAGCGTAACCCATGCCAACGGCGAATTTACGTTAGCCAATGTAGCGGTCGGGCAGTACACGTTGAAAGTGTCGTTTCTCGGGTATGCCGGCACAGAGCGGGCAATAGCCGTGCCGGACGAAAAGGAAACAGTGGAAGCCGGGCAGATAGAACTGGAAGCCGAAGCGCAAACGCTCGGGGAAGCGGTAGTAACTTCCCGCCGCCCGCTGGTTGAGCGGCAAATTGACAAATTGGTGGTAACGGTCGCCAACAGCGTTATGGCGCAAAACAGCACGGCGTTGGAAGTATTGCGCAAAGCGCCCGGACTGGCGATAGACAAAGACGGCAACATCACGCTAAACGGGCAAAGCGTGGCGGTGTGGGTAGACAACCGCCCAACGCACCTGAGCGGGCAGGAATTAGCCGCCCTGCTCGAAGGCACGGAAGGCTCGTCGATTGACCGCATTGAAATCATCGACCAGCCGTCAAGCAAGTACGACGCGGAAGGCAGCGGCGGTATTGTAAATATTATTACGAAGAAAAATTTCCTGAAAGGTTTCAACGGCTCGCTGCGCACGGGCTACACGCAATACCTCGAAAATGAATTTTTCTATGGCGCTAACGGCTCGCTGAACCTCAACTACCGCACCGATTTAATCAATGCCTACGTAAACATGAGTTCGCGCGACGGCAAAGGATATAACTGGATAGCGGAAATGACAACAGCGCCCGGAAATTATTACCGGCAGTCGGAAGGGCAAGCCAATGATCGCGGCTTCAACCAAAATATAAAAACCGGCATTGATTTTTTTATTGACAAAAAAAATATCGTCGGCGTCATCGGAAACTTTGCACTGCATAACGGGAACGACAGCGAGCAGGGAAACACGCTGGAAAATAACAACGGCGCGGTTACTGCGTCTACCCTTGCCGGAAATTCCAAAAGCCGCTCCCGTAACGGCTCCGCCAACCTGAACTACTCCCATTACTTTGACGAAAAAGGACATGAATTGACCATGAACGCCGATTACCTGCGTTATACCAGCACGCCGGAACAGCGGACGAATACCGTTTTTACGTTTTCTTCCGCGCCACCTAAAGCCGATTCGGCGGACGCTTACACCAACCGCTCTTCGCAGTACGTTACCGTGCTGTCGGCAAAAGCCGATTATGCCTTGCCGGTGGGGGAAAACATGAAGCTGGAAGCCGGCGGGAAAATCGCGTTCAGCACAACCGACAACGAAATTATCCGCAACGACTCGACCGCCGCCGGGTGGATAAAAAATACCAACCTAAGCAACGAATTTACATACCGCGAGACCATCGGGGCATTGTATGCCTCGTATGGTTGGAAAATTAACGGGCAGTGGAACGTCAAAGGCGGCGTCCGTTGGGAACACACCGCTTCCGAAGGGCAGTGGCGGTCGGCAGGCAGCGTGACTACCCGCACGTACGATAATTTCTTCCCGACGCTATTTGTGGGATATAACCCCTCAAACAAGCATAACTTCAGTTTTTCTTACACGCGCCGCATCCGCCGCCCGAATTACTGGCAGTTGAACCCGTTCAGGCGGTATATCAGCTCGTACTTGTATATTGAAGGCAACCCCGAATTAAGCCCCGAATATTCGCACCGGTTCAGCCTTTCCTATACGGGTTTTCAGGTACTCAACACCAGCATTATGTATTATTTCACCAACAACGAGATTATCCGGTTACCGACATTCGATCCGGAAACGCATGCCAGCGGCTACAAGCAGGGGAATTTTGGGCAATGGACAATGACCGGTGCATGGATAGGGCTTTCGGAGCTGCCGCTCACACCGTGGTGGAGCCTTACGGTAAACGTTTCCGGTATATACATAAACAACGAAGACGCCGGTTTCAGCAGCCATGCTTTTACTGTGCAGGGTTACGGAAGCACGACATTTTTATTAGGCAAAACATGGAAAGCCGAAGTGGAATACAACCTGCAAACGCCGCTGTCAATGGGATATTTTAATATGAAAACCAGCAGTAACCTCACCGCCGGCGTGCAAAAAACTTTTTGGAACAATAAAGGCAGCCTGTCGCTGTACGTGAACGATATTTTTGCCACCAACAAAGAAGACCTCACCACTGTCAGGGACGGCGTTGCCAGAGATTTACGGCAACGCCATGACAGCCGTTCCGTCCGCGCGTCGTTTTCGTACCGGTTTGGCAACGCCGGAAAACCGGCAAGGCAACGCAACGTCGGGCAACAGGAAGAAGCCGAACGGCTGGGCGGAAATTGATTTACAGATTAAGGCTGGCGGCAGCTAATGTGAAGATGTGGAGATGTGGAGATGTGAAGATGTGAAAATGTGGAGATGTGAAGATGTGAAAATGTGGAGATGTGAAGATGTGGAGATGTGGCTGACGCGGCAGCAGCTAATGTGCTAATGTGACTAATTGTTTAATGTGACTAATTGGGCTGGCGCGCCAGCCTCAATCTGTACATCCGTAAATCTGTAACTCCCTAACTAGGGGGCTTCCGCTACGCTCGGAATGACGAGCCTTTGCGTCGGCGGCGTCAGGCAATCAACCACACCATCACATGGTCTTCGACAGTTTCGTATGACAGTTCGTAGGCGGTTGTTTCCTGCGCTTTGTTGGTGTAGGTTGCTTCGAGTTTGCCTTTTTTATGGAGCGTGAATTTTTCTATTTCCAGTTGTGCGGAAAAATCAATCCCGCTTTCGCCGATGTATTTATAAAGCGCTTCCTTTGCGCTCCAGATAAGGCATAGCTGTATGTGGCGGTTTTTTTCATTCAGGTAATCCCGTTCTTTTTCGGATAATGCTTTTTTTTCTACCGCCGCAAAGTTGCGCAAAGTGTTTTCAATATCTATTCCCACGTGTTCCGTTGGATGGTAAATAATACAGGCAAAACGGGAAGTATGCGAAATGCTGATGTCGCCCACTTCGTTTTGCAGGAACGGCCGGCCGTTATCGTAGTACCCAAGATAAATTTTTTTGCCGAAAAGATGTTCAAGCAACAGGTACACTACCAACCGTTCCTTGCGGCGTTGCGCATTGGTTATAAAACGCAATTCTTCTTCATCCTTGTGGGGCAACGGGCAAATTTGCCGCAATGCTTCTTCGGTTTCGGTAATTTCCCAAACCGCTACCGCACTTCCGTCTTTATATTTTTGGATATTATAAAGCATCTTGTTATTGACTATTTAGTTATTGACGATTGATTATTGACGATTGGCTATTTCCATTTCACCGTTTGCATGAGGTGTTGGATATCGGCGGTTAAAAAAGCAATGGACGGCGACAGGGAATCAGCATTCGGCGTGGACATGAAATAGAGCGAACCGCGCAGAAAGTGACGCGTGCTGTCGGTCAGGTAAAATTGTACCGACGACGCCACATCGCCGCCTATTTCATATAAAAATCCGTGAACTTTTTGCCCGTCGTTACGGAACGGCGTTTCGGTAATCTCGTCGGCTTTTATCACATGGCGGTATACGAAGCTGTAAGTATCATCCAGCAATTCCGGCAAATTTTCCCGGATACGCTTATAACTTATGTGCACAGTGGCATTGAAAGCGGGCATCCGCAAGTTTATCCAATAAGGTTCGTAGCGGTAGCTCTGCTTGTCGGGGGCAATGGTAGCGTATGCGGGATAGTCGAAGCTATACGGGTAACCCGGCGAATCGAACCACTGGTAATTTTTGTCCGGAAAGTCCGTACGCAAATAACCGCGCGGTTTGGGAATCGGCGTACTGCTGTTACAGGCGGTAAGCAACACCATCATGGGTATTATCCATTCTCTAATCCGTTTCATCTGAAATTTCTCCTACAATTTCTTCTAAAATATCTTCGAGCGTAACAATGCCTTCTGTACCGCCATATTCATCTACAACAACCGCCATGTGGATTTTCCGTTGCCGGAATTCTTCCAGCAGGTCGTTGATTTTTTTGTTTTCCGGCACAAAATAAGCGGGGCGGATAAGCGGCTGCCATGCAAAATCCGCCGCTTCGGTATACAGGTATGGCAGCAGGTCTTTCACATACAGGACGCCTTTCACCCGGTCGAGCGTCTTGTCGTAAACAGGAAAGCGCGAGTAGCCGCATTCCATCATTTTATTGCGCACGGCAACAAAATTCATGTGCACTTCCACCGCATCCACCTTGACGCGCGGACGCATCACCTCATGTACGTCAATGTTTACAAAGCGGACAATGCCTTTTAATATTTTTTTATCTTCCGCCGACTGGCTTTCGGTGATGTCCACCGCTTGCGACAGTTCGTCAATAGAAACGTTGCTGCGGATGTTACGGAAATATTTATTCATGCGGTCTGCCATGTGCGCAAGCAACCGCGAACAGGGCTGCAATAATTTGGCGACCACCTGTAACAGCGGCGTCGTTTTTTTGGTAAACGCCAAGCCATATTGCACGCTGAACGTTTTTGGCAACACCTCGCCGAAAAGCACCAGCAGGAATGTTACGCATACGGTTTGGATGAGGAAGCCTGTCAACGGCGCAGGATAGGTGACGAATTTATTGATAAGGAATGTGGATAACAAAATAATGGCAATGTTTACCAAATTATTTCCTACTAAAATAACGCCTAATAAATGGTCGGATTTTGCCAGGTGCGCCAACACACGCTGCGCCGCCTTGCTTTCTTCGCGTTTGAGTTTATCAATGTCCTGCGGCGATAATGAGAAATAAGCCGTTTCGGTACCGGAAAAAAAGGCGGAAAAAAACAATAATACCAGCAGCAAACATGCGTATAACAGGTCGGCGGGAGTGGCTGCCGAAAAGTGGATGTGTAGAAATATCCAACAACTGGGAGGTTCCAAGGTCTAACAATTTTTTGTTAAGCGCTACAAAGGTAATAAAAAGTACCGAATTGCAAAAAACGGGGCGCGGGACGCTTCGCGC
>JAITKG010000168.1 GCA_031278495.1 Prevotellaceae bacterium
GAAACCGGCTGCAAATGGCGTGCATTACCACCGTATTTGGGCAATTGGCACACGATTTACACGCGTACGAGCCGTTGGGCTAAATCAGGGGTATTAACCACGATTTTCACCCAATTACAACAAAAACAAATAATGTCCATAAAAATTGACATGGTCAGAAAGTCTCCCAACCGGGTTTTATGAAAAAGACATAGTGTAAAAAGTTTCCCAAACTGTTTTTAGTTAAAAGCTGAAAGTTGAAAATTAGCCGGCGCTGGCGCGCCAGAACTTTCAACTATCAACTATATGAAAAATTGGACAGAGTCATCATTTTTTTATATCTTTGTCTTGAAAAATAAAAAAAGCATTAACACATGAAACTATTGGAAGGAAAAACAGCGGTTGTTACCGGCGCTGCACGCGGAATCGGAAAAGCGGTGGCGTTGCGTCTGGCACAGGAAGGCTGCGCCATTGCATTCACCGATTTAGCCATTGACGGGAACACGGAAAAAACTGAAACGGAACTGCTGGCGCTGGGCGTAAAAGCAAAAGGCTATGCCTCGAACGCCGCAAAATTCGCCGAAACACAACAGGTAGTCGATACGATAGTAAAAGACTTTGGGCGGATAGACATTTTAATTAACAACGCCGGTATCACGCGCGACGGGCTGCTGTTGCGCATGAGCGAAGAACAGTGGGACGCGGTGATTACCGTTAACCTGAAATCGGCGTTCAACTTCACGCGCGCCGTAGCGCCGGTGATGGTACGCCAGCGGTCGGGGAGCATCGTCAACATGAGCTCCGTAGTCGGCGTATCGGGCAATGCGGCGCAAGCCAACTATGCCGCCTCCAAAGCCGGCATGATAGGACTGGCAAAATCGGTAGCCAAAGAATTGGGGTCGCGCGGTATCCGTTGCAACGCCATTGCGCCGGGCTTCATCATCACCGAAATGACGCACCAGTTGTCCTGCGAAGTACGCGAAAAATGGCTGGAAACAATTCCCCTGCGCCGCGGCGGCACGCCGGAAGACGTGGCAAATGTTGCGCTCTTCCTTGCTTCCGACCTCTCGGCATACGTCAGCGGGCAGGTAATACCCGTTTGCGGCGGATTGAACGCTTGAAAATTATGAATCAGGAATGCCTGCGCAAGCCATTTTCAACTTTTAACAAAAATGACTTATGACTAAAAAAAGCTTAACGGTTATGTTTTTCCTGCTGTGGACGCTGGCGGCGTCGGCGGCAGATGATTATCGCGTGGTGTCGCTACAGATACTGAAGCCAGCCCGGCAACCGATAGCGTTTACGGGGCGTACGCCGGCTATCTACGCCATACTGCATGTTACGGAAACCAACGGCGAACGGCATACTTTCCGCAACGATAGCCTGCATGCTGTTGAAGCGGCTATCGGTATCAAGGAAACGCTGGAAGAATTTGAATCGCTCGCCGACTATGACCTGCCGGTATATAACTTCTATTCTTTTTGCACGGACGCCGCTACCTGCGCCGACAGCCTTGAAGCCATCACGGAAAACGATTTACTCATCCTCGTAAAAGATATTACCGTAACGCCCTTCCAACGCATCGAGCGGCGTTATACGGACAGCTACGGCGACTATTTTTACGTAGGAAGTTATGCTGCCTACACAGCCGCCTTTGAAGTGTACGACACGATTACCCGTACCCGTACCAATATGGAAACCCTGTCGGATACGCTGACGTGGGACAAAAACACCCTGAACGCGGAGCAGGCACTGGCAGAACTGCCCTCGGCGACGGAAGCCGCACAATTTGCCGCTGCCGAAGCAGGAAAACTGTTTGCCCGCCGCCTGGCGCCTTATTGGCTCACGGTACAACGTTTTTTCTTCGTGCCGTCCCATAAAGAGCTGCAACAGGCGGCAACCTATGCCGAAAATTCCGAATGGAACGAAGCCATGAAAATCTGGGAACAGTATGCCGGACACAACAACCGCAAAACCGCTGCACAATCGGCATTCAATATGGCGCTGGCGTGCGAGGTCAACGGCAAGTATGAACTTTCGCTGGAATGGTTGCAATATGCCGAAAAACTGTATCCCGTCAAAGAAATTGCAGGATACCGCGCTATCCTCCAGCGGCGGATTAAAGAAAGTGCGAATTTGGAAAAACAGTTGCAGGATCTATAAAAATTCAATACCTTTGCAGCCCTTTTATTGCCTCCTTAGCTCAGCGGTAGAGCAGCTCATTCGTAATGAGCAGGTCGTCGGTTCAAATCCGATGGGAGGCTCGGAAAATTAAGAATTAAGAATTAAAGAGGCTTTGCAATACGCAGAGCCTTTTTTATGAATTATGAATTATAAATTATTGGTTAGCGCTGGCGCGCCAGCCAACCAAAAATCAGAAATTAGAAATGAATTATAAATGCTGGCGCGATAGCCATTGTCCACTTTCCACTTTCCACCTTCCGCTAAAAACGGCGGCGATTGTTTTGCTCCTTTTCTTTTCCTGCCATTCGCCGCAGAAGAACAGCGAAACAGGTTTTGAAACATACTACCAACCCTCGCACGCCAACGGGTTTTACCTGGAAAAAAAAGGCGACAACAAACTGCTGCATATCTTCAATCCCTGGCAGGGCGCAGAAAATATGGAATTATTATACCACCTGCGCCCGCGCGAAAGATTTCATGATTCGCTGCCGGTGAACTATATTCCGGTGCCGGTGCGGCGAGCCGTATGTTTGTCCACTTCGCACATTGCCTTTATTGACTGCATCGGGCAGGCTCATACGATTGCCGGCGTCTCGGGCGCCGGGTACATCACCAACCCTGCTATCCTCGAACGCCTGGCGCGCGGCGAAGTGCGCGATGTGGGGTACGAAACGCTGCTATCCTGCGAAACCATTGCCGTCCTGCAACCCGACGTCGTCTTTGCCTACGGCGTGAACGACGAAATGGCGGCAGTTACCGGTAAACTGAACGGCATGGGCATACGCGTAGTATATTTAGCCGACTATTTGGAAGAAACCGTACTCGGCAAAGCAGAATACATGGTGGCTGTAGCGGCATTCTACGGGCTGGAAGACGCCGCTATCGACCGGTTTTCGGACGTCGCGGCGAACTATGAAACCATCGCCGGAAAAGCGCGCGCCGCCGCCACGCAACCCAAAGTAATAATGAATGCCCCATGGCGCGATACGTGGTACATGCCCGGCGCAGATAACTACATGAACAAACTGATAAGCGACGCCGGCGCGCAAATCACCGGGCTACGCAGCGGGCGCAACAGCACGCCGCTGAGTCTGGAAAATGCCTACATCTACGCCATGCAAGCCGACTACTGGCTGCACCCTAACGCCTACCGCACCCTCCACGAACTCGAAACCGCCGACTCCCGCTTTGCCCGCACGCCGGCATTTACGTCTAAAAAAATATACAACAACACACGCCGCCTCACGCCCGGCGGCGGCAGCGACTTCTGGGAATCCGGCGCCGTGCATCCCGACGTGGTGTTGAAAGATTTGGTACGCATCTTCCATCCCAACATCTTTCCGGAACATGAATTGGTTTACTATGAACAACTGCAATAATCCCCCGGCGATACCCGACATCCGGATAGCCGGCTATAACTATCCGTTGCCCGACGAACGCATTGCCAAGTTCCCGTTAGCACAGCGCGACGGAGCAAAGCTTTTAACCTGCGCCGCCGGAAACATCGGGCACACGGTATTTACGGAACTCCCCGCGCTGTTGCCTCCCCAGTCATTACTGGTATTTAACGAAACAAAGGTCATTCCGGCGCGGTTGCTTTTCCGGAAAGATACCGGCGCCACGATAGAATTATTTTGCTTGGAACCCTTGTCTCCCGCCGGCTATGAAGCCTGCTTCGCCGCCGGCACAACGTGCGAATGGCGGTGCTTGGCAGGACACAGCAAGCGTTGGAAAAACGGACGGTTATCCTTCCCTTTCGGGAAACACACCCTGTCGGCAGAATTGCTGGAAAAGCAGGCGGGCAACGTGCGGGTACGGTTTTCATGGGACGGCGGCGCATCGTTTGCGCAAGTCTTGGAATGCTGCGGCATAACCCCTCTCCCACCCTACCTCAAGCGCGACGCCGTGCCGGAAGACACGCTGCGCTATCAAACGATATACGCCCGATACAACGGTTCGGTAGCGGCGCCTACCGCCGGGCTGCACTTCACACAGCCCGTATTCGGCGAACTGGCGCAACGCGGAATAGCCACCGAAACCCTGACCCTGCACGTAGGCGCGGGAACATTCCGCCCGGTAACTTCGGAAACGATTGCTGCGCATGTCATGCACAGCGAGCCGTTCACTGTCAGCCGCCGCGCCCTGCAAAACATCATGGCGCATGCAGGAAACATCATTGCGGTAGGGACGACCTCTACCCGCACCCTCGAAAGCCTCTACTTTCTGGGGCTACAATGCCTCCACAGGCAACCGCCGCAAGCAGTAACCCAATGGGAACCCTACACCGCCGCCTGCAATGCCCCCCCGCAAGAAGCATTGCAGGCATTACTGCAATACATGGAAAATAACCAACTGGAAAACCTGCACGCCGCCACCCAACTGCTGATAGCCCCGCCCTACCCGTTCCGGATAGTGCGCGGAATGATTACCAATTTCCACCAACCCCAAAGCACGCTGCTATTATTGGTCAGCGCATTCATCGGCGACGACTGGCGGCGCGTGTACCGTTACGCCCTGCAAAACGATTTCCGGTTTCTGAGCTACGGCGACAGTTCGTATTTGGTATCCAATTGAAAGTTGAAAATGAAGATAGGGAAGTTAATGAAGTTAGAGGAATTTTTTCGCCGCGCTTCACCCTTCACGACTAATGGCACGCGCTGCAATCATCCGAGTGGCAACTGCAACCGCAGCCGGTATTCCGTTCGCCATACAGCCCGTGTAGCAACTCTTCTGTGGTAGCTTCGCGGACGGCGACTACCGTACCTTTGAAATAAAGCTCTTCCCCCGCCAGCGGATGATTGAAATTCATCACGACCGTGCCGTCACGCACTTCATCGATGACGCCGTTCAGGCGGTTGCCATCAGGGTCGGACATGGGCAAGATATTGCCAACGGTCAATAAACCCGCTTCCAGTTTTCCCTCTACCTCAAAAAGGGACGATGGTAATTCTACGATGGCTTCGGGAACGATTTCCCCATATGCGTCGCCGGCGGCGAGCGTAAATTCAAAGGCATCGCCCGCCTGTTTGCCAAAAATGTTTTCCTCAAATTTCGGTAAGAGGTAACCCGTACCCATGATGAATTTCATGGGTTTTCCTGCGGTTACGGTTTCCAGCGTTTCGCCGTCTACCGTGAGTACGTAGCTTAATGAAACTACTTTGTCTTTTTCTATTTTCATGAAATTATTTTAAAATGCAAAGAACGCATTTTTTTCCGGATTATGCAACTTACGGGGGCGCTTTGCGCGGTAAACGGTCTACGGCGCACAGCGCAGAGTATCGTCAGTCTGACCGGAGCGGCGGGCGAAGCCCCGTTTGCCATGTGCCGTTGACCGTGCGCCGCGCCTTCCAATCCGTAAATTTTTACTACCTTTACGCAACCAAATAAAAACACAGCTTATGAAAGCAACGGCGTTGTTGCGTGAAAATTTCAGGGTGTCGCTCACGGCGGTAAAGACCAACCGCCTGCGCACCGGCTTGACAATCCTCATTATTGCTATCGGCATCATGTCGCTGGTAGGCATCCTCACCGCTATCGACGCTATCAAAAATTCCATTACAACGAGTTTTACCAACATGGGCGCTAATTCGTTTACCATCCAAAAATGGGGAAATAATTTTCAGGTAATGAACAAGCGCATCCGCCGGCGCACCGCTTCTCACATCACCTATCAACAGGCATGCGAATTTAAGGAACGCTACCATATCCCGGCGGCTGTGGGCATCAATACATGGGTAACGAGAGGCGCAACGGTTAAATATGGTTCGGAACAAACCGATCCCAACATCGGGATTGAAGCCTCGAACGAAGACTATATCCTCACCAATGGCGCGGAAATAGAACGGGGGCGCAATTTCACCGCCCACGACGTCGAGAACGCCGCTTTCGTGGCTATTATCGGCAATAATATTGAAAAAAAACTGTTCAACGGGAAAAATCCCATCGACGAACATATTATTATAGGCGGCAACCGCTACCGCGTGATAGGCACGTTCAAATCCAAGCGGTCGAGTTTCGGCAGCGGGCTTGACCGCCGGGTGCTGATTCCTGTAAGTAATGCCCGCAGCGTATTCGGTTATCCCAACCAGTTGTTTTACTTGGAAATAATGCCCCTTGACCCCGACCGCTCCGAAGAAGCCATTGTAGAAGCGGAAGGCTTGTTCCGCCTCATCCGCCGCTTGGAGCCGCAGGACGAAACCGATTTCTCTATTGATCGCAGCGATGCGTTGATAAATATGATGATGGAATTTATGACTACCGCCACGCTGGTGGCTATTGTCATTGGCTTAATCACCTTGTTGGGCGCGGCTGTCGGGCTGATGAACATCATGCTGGTATCGGTGAATGAACGCACCCGCGAAATCGGAACGCGCAAAGCCATTGGCGCGCGCGCCGGCACCATTAAACAGCAATTCCTTTTCGAATCCATTGTCATCGGGCAGTTGGGCGGATTATTGGGGATAATACTGGGTATTATTATCGGCAATGCCGTAGCCGGGCTGACGGGCGCATCGTTTATCATTCCCTGGTTTTGGATGCTGGTGGGCGTGTCGTTGTGTTTTGGCGTAAGCATTGCCTCAGGC
Source organism: Prevotellaceae bacterium (assembly GCA_031278495.1). Lineage (GTDB taxonomy): Bacteria > Bacteroidota > Bacteroidia > Bacteroidales > UBA932 > JAIRKX01. The sequence continues at coordinate 6,747 of JAITKG010000168.1, forward strand.
TATATTCCAGCCGTCCGCGCCGCCCGGTTAGACCCGATAGAAGCATTGCACTACGAATAATTGAGAATGGAAAATGGACGGCGCAACCTTCAATGTTATTGCAGCCGGAAGACATAAGTAATCGTACCGTATTGTACCAATTCTGTAGGGGAACTTGTGAATCTTGTTTTCAATGCAGCTTCTTTAGCTGCGCTCCATAAAATAGCATCCGACACGGTAGATCCTTTCGCGCCGGCTTTTGCTGACGTTACCCGCCCATCCCTGTCTACGGAAATTTCCACAACTACGCTTCCTTGTAAGTTTTGCGAATAGTCCGGAACCGGCATTTTCCCGACAATGGAACGCCCCGTCAAACTAAACGACGGACCGCCCAATACCGTAGTAGAACTTTTTTCCGTTTGCGTATCATCGCCGCCGCCTTTGAACACAGTAGCGCTTAGGAGCTGTGCGGTAGCCCCCTGTTGCGAAGCCCCGCCGTCATTTACCATACTCGGATTAAACAAGGCATAAGGATTGATAGGCGTAACCGTCGTGTCCGGCGCCGGGTCATAGCGTTCCACGTCGCCGTGCGCATTAGCGCCATTGGAAGAAGTGAGCGGAGTAGTATTTTTGGCTACCTGCGGCGCTGTCGAAGGCTTATCGGGAGTTGCCGAAGCTTTCGTGCCCTGTTTTCCCGGCGTTGTTACCGGCTTGGGCGTTTTTCTGGAAGTCGATTTTGCGCCGCCGGATCTTGGCACAGATTTGGTTTCCCCAACCGTATTCGTTTTATTCGTGGTAAAAATAGAGATATTTTTGGGCGTTTCTTCTTTCGGCGGTTCAAAAGCAATCAGCACTTCCTTCCGTGGCGGAGGCACATCATAAGAACGCACCGCCATAGTAGCTATCCAGAACGTAATCAACAACGCGGAATGGAACACCAGCGTGGCTATTACGCCAACCGTACGCTTCTCTCTATTTATAGTAGCTTCTGAACTCATAAAAATTTATTCAGGTTCGGGTTCTGTAGCTAACAAAACCTTATAGTTATTGCGTTTGGCAATATTCATAACATCCACTATTTCTTTTACCGGAATAGTTTCATCTACATATAAAGAAATCACCGGCTCTTCCTGGTCTTGCAAATAATTTTGCAATAAGCCTTCTATAGCGTTAAACGGGACAGGTTGCTGGTTATTGTTTATATGATAGGTGTAGCTACCGGTTTCCGGATAGTGTTTAATAGCTACCGTTACTTCTACTTTGCTCGCCACCGTATTGGTGCTCTTGGGAAGCAATAACCGCAAAGCATTGGGGCTTGCCTGTGTTGCCGATATCATAAAAAAGATAAGCAGCAAAAACACCAGGTCGGTCATGGACGACAAGGGAAATGACGGGTCAACGTTGAGCTTTGTTTTAATTGCCATACCGGTTATTGTTTAACGGGTTCGTTCAAAATATCTATAAAGTAAATGGTATTTTTCTCTAATTTATTAACGAAATTTTTAATACGTGTCGTTAAATAATTATATCCGAAATAAGCCAAAATAGCCACAATCAAGCCGGCAACCGTAGTGATTAACGCGGTGTAGATACCGCCGGAAAGCATTGACATATTCACCGTGCCGCTACCGCTTACCGCCATATTGTAAAATGCTTGCACCATCCCAATCACTGTGCCGAGAAAACCAACCATGGGCGCACCGCCGGAAATAGTAGCTAAAATAGGCAGCCCGCGTTCCAAGCGAGCAATTTCAAGGTTGCCGGTATTTTCTATCGCTTCCCGTATGTCAGCCAATGGGCGTCCCAAACTCGAAATACCTTTTTCAACCATACGACCTATCGGCGTATTTTCGTGCTGGCATAACGCCCGCGCCGCATCAATACGGCTTTCCCTGATATAATTGGCAATTTGATCCATAAAGCGCGGGTCTATGCGCGTGGTCTTCTGAATAACTACCAAACGTTCAAAAAATATGTACACAGCAATTAGCGATAAGAGGAAAAGCGGAAACATTAACCAGCCGCCTTTCAACGTCAATTCCCATACAGATATGCTCTCTTGTCCCGTGATTTTTTCAATGGTAAATTCATCTTGTTGTGGCAACTCTTCCGTAGTTTGTTGCGCAAAACCGCTAACCGTAGCGATAAAAAGCGCCACAATAAGTGCAAAAGTATAATTTCTAAATTTCATAATTAAAATAAGATTTAAAGAGTGTATGCTATTTGTAGATTATTTCTTTTTTGTTTGGTGAAAAAGTTTAGCCCATTCATATTTTTTTCGTTTCTTCCAATCGCCTTTATGGTAAGCATAGCTGGCAATAAGCGGAACGACTGTTGTCGCTTCGGCATATACCATTTGTTCGTGTGCAGTATCCACTTTGCCCCACGATGACGCTTCTTTTAAGGTAGAACTCGAACAGGCGCCGTCGCGCGAATCGGCTACGGTGATTTGTACGGCATATTGGTGCATCGGCACTTCTACGCCGAGGCATTCGGCGCATACTACCGTGTCCTGCGCAAAATTCTTCGGCACGCCGCCGCCCACCATAAACAACCCGCTGGTTTTAGCCGCCATTTTTATTTCGGTCAGTTCGCGAAAATCAGCTACCGAGTCAATGGTCAAATATGGTTTTTTCTTTTTGATACGTTCTGCTTGATGCATCACCAATCCAAAGCCTGCGCTGCAATCGGAGAAAGCAGGAACAAAAACCGGCACTTGTTGTTCGTAGCAAGTTTGCAGTAATGAATTTTTCTTTTTAGCATTTTTTGTAAGCCATTTGCCAGTTTCCCAAATGAACTCTCGCGAAGAATAGGGACGGGCTTCCAAAGCATCGGCAATTTTTTTAATTGTTGCATCGCAATCCTGCAGCTCTTCTTCGTCGATATAGGTATCATAAATACGGTCTATATAATTTTTTCGCAACAAGGTATCGTCCACAAAAGGCGTTCCCTTGTAATGCTTGTAGCCCAAAGCCTCGAAGAAGTCCATATCTATAACGGACGCGCCGGTAGCCACAACGCAATCAATCATATTAAAACGAACCATATCTACATACACCTGCATACATCCGGCAGCGCTGGTACTACCGGCAAGAATTAGCCAATTCGTACAATTTTTATTGCGTATCATCAGTTGCAGGACGTCGGCGGCAGCAGCCGTATCGCGCGAAGAAAAAGACATATCGCGCATGGAATCAATAATTTCTGTAGAATCAATTTTCGTAATATCTATATGCCGAATCTCTTCTTTCAGCATATCCTTTTTTTTAATCGTCATAAATTTTATATCGTAACCCGTTATTTTTCACAGATTCATTAAAGGAATCTATTACACAAAGGTAGGTAATATTTTTGAAATGCTAAAAATAGTTTTTCGCTTTCCTGTTGTAAAAATATATATATTTAAAAATAAGTCCATTTCAATACATTTATTTTATGTAAAGATTTTTAATGGCGCAATATATGGACGTCAAAAAAGTTGATAATATTTTAAATTTAATTTGGAATTATCATTTATTTGAGTACCTTTGCACTGCTATTTCCTTATTTTTATAAAAAAAATAGCATTTATTTTTTATTAATTTTATTTTTGTTCTATGAACATTTTTATTTCCGGCTTAAGTTTTAAAGCCACTGATGAAGACTTGAAACAAGTTTTCTCGGCTTACGGTGAAGTATCGTCAGCCAAAATTATCACTGAACGCGGTACTCGTCGCTCCAAAGGTTATGGGTTCGTGGAAATGCCCAATGATGCGGAAGGCAACAAGGCTATCGCTGCCCTTAACGGCAGTGAACAGCTTGGTCGCACGGTTAACGTATCGGTGGCACGTGACAGGGTGGAACGCGACCGCAGTTATTAACAGTAGGCGGCTTGGAAAGCCGGTTACTTACACACGAGATTATATATTCTATAATATATAAGTGAAATTACTGCTAATCTGAAGAAAAATTCGTTTGATAACCAAACGAATTTTTTTGTGTTATTACCGGAGCGTCTAATCCTTCAGCAGGTTTATATACGCATGGACAGTAGAAATCGTTGCCGGCGGCGGAATTAACCACTTCAACATGGCAAGCGGTACAGTAATTCCCCGCTTTGCCCACAAAGGACTATCCACTGCCAGATGACCGATAAAATAGCGGCAGTGCGCATATCGTTGTTTCAGGAAATACAAGGCTGCCGGCGCCAAAGCAGGCGTCAATGCAATTTCTTTCAGTAGAACGGCGTCGCCTTTGGGTTCTACCACGATATATCCTTCGTCATCGTCTTGGGAAAAATAATAAACGCCGCCCTGCAACAAGCGGCTTTCTTTTAATGTGTACTGCAATGCCTCGCTATCCCAACGGACAAAAAAACCGCCCGATGCAAAATAACGTTCCCGCAAAGCAAAAAATGTTTCCGCTTCTTGAAGCGGAATACCGTTCAAAATATTTACCGGTACAATTTCATCTACGGAAAATTTGACAACGCGACGATAAAAAACCGTTGAAAACCCTTGCCGCGCATAAAAATGAAACAATTCCGGCGTAGCGGGTACCACTATTTCCAAAGCGCAATTTGCCGCTCTCGCCTGTTCGTCGGCTTGCTGCGCCAAGTCGAAAGAAAAGCCGTTATTCCGAAACTCCGGTAATGTCGCCACCGCATACACGTAACGCGCCGTAAATTCTTCGTGCGGCGTAACCACCGTTACTGGCAACAGTGTCATCATTGCCACTCCTCTACCCGCTTTGCAATATACCAATGTATTTTGAGGACGGTATCGTTCGGAAAAATAAAAATCAATATATGTATCAGCGTCATTAAAACACGCACGCCAAATATTTTTCAATTCTTCTATCATGCGGTAATAAGTTCTGCGCTGTATTTTTCAATCATAAACACCGGCCGGTACGATAGTTTCGCTTTACGCAGCCCTTCGTCGCCGGTGTCGTCTTCGCGGTTGATGTATGTCAAACGGGCTGCATGCCGTCCGGCAAATTCGCGGTTAATAAGCTGGTAAGCTCCCGGAAATTCTTCACCAAAAGCCTTTTCAATATGCACAATAAATGTATCGGAATTTATTTGTTCGCCAACAGTGTAGGCTATCACTTTCCCCCCCACGCGCAGTAAGCCGCCAACCAACATTTCATCAGAAAAATAATTCAACGCACGGCGCACTGCACAAGTTTCCGCCTGCAACGAAGAATTTTCATGGCAGGCATACATACGGCACCATTCGTCGTTCATCTGCACGCACTCTTGTAAATTACCGGTGGTAATCGTTTCGTAATGCCATTCAAAATTTTTATTGAACCGTGAAATTAAATTACGTTTGGGTTGGTATTTTTTTCCGGATAAATTTATCAAATCTTCGGAATGGTAAACATAATCAAAAGTATTCCGCAGCAAAGTAAAATGAAAACGCCCGGGAAATAACTGTTCCAACAATTGTTTTCCTTCCGCTTGTATGGCGCGTAGCACAAAGGGCTGCCCCAGCAGAACGGCATCATCCATCATAGCTGTTATAGCAGCTTTCAGGTTACCGGCGCCTGCCGGATAAAGGTAGCTTTTCTTTTCCATACCGCTACGGCACAATAAAAAATCCTCGAAAAAAGTAATCTCGCTGTTAAATGTTTTTGACCAATTAAAAATATTTGCAAAAGAATATTCCGCAGCACGGAAACCGGACAGTTTTAATATTTCGTTTGTTTTTTCTCTATCGGCAAAAGTTATTGCCTGAAAGTTTATCATATATTTTTTTAAAAATAACTAACTTTACAAAAAAAATTGTACCTTTGGTCTACAAAGATACAAAAAAGAAGCTGTAATTTATATAAATTTTTTAACCAAATCCTTTATGAAAGCTTATAAAATACTTTTGGTTGATGACGAAAACGACATCCTGGATTTTCTTTCCTATACCTTGCGTAAAGAAAATTTTGAAGTGTATACGGCTACCGACGGCAAGCAAGGCGTTGAAAAAGCCCTGGAAGTAACTCCACACCTAATCCTGCTGGATGTGATGATGCCTAATATGGACGGCATTGCCACCTGCGAAGAATTACGCAAATATGATGCATTAAAGAATACCATCATTGCTTTTCTTACGGCACGCGGGGAAGATTATTCGCAAATCGCAGGGTTCGACGCCGGCGGCGACGACTATATAACAAAACCCATTCGTCCGAAAGTGCTGGTCAGCCGTATCAATGCGTTATTGAAACGCCATAATTCCGTAAATAATGACGGGACGCATACGCCTATTCCTTCCATCACTATTGACCGCGAAAGATTTGTTGTATATCAAGACGGGCATGAAGTATTGTTGCCGAAGAAAGAATTTGAACTGCTAACATTGCTGTACTCAAAGCCGGAAAAAGTATTTTTACGCGAAGAAATTTACACAGCGGTTTGGGGCAACGAGATTGTGGTTGGCGAACGTACCATTGACGTACACATCCGAAAACTGCGCGAAAAGTTAGGCGATAAACATATCAAAACGATAAAAGGGGTCGGATATAAATTTATACCCTATTAAACGGAACGCTTCGAAGAATTAAGAATTAGAAATTGCGAATTGGCTAACGCGCCAGCATTCTTAACTTCCATAGGGCATGTTAACACATAATTTTGTACATATACGGTATGAAATTATCAAAAGAACAATACAATCAAATTACGGAATATTTTCCGGTTCAGCGTGGGAATGTGCGTTAATGCAAATTGGAAATTCTTAACGCCATTTATTTTATTTTGATTTGAGCGTCGGCAGTACTGCCGGCGCTTTTTTCCTGCCAAACTGCATCAATGCCGCATAGAGTTGCTGCAAAGGCAAGCCCATCACATTGAAATATGAACCTTCGATGCGCTCTATTCCGACATATCCTATCCATTCCTGTGCGCCGTATGCGCCGGCTTTGTCGTAAGGGCGGTAGCAGTCGATATAGTAGTCAATTTCCGCCGCCGACAAGGGACGGAAAAAAACGGCGGTGTGTGCCGTAAAAGTATGCGTGGTTTGCATGGTGCGCAGGTAAACGCCGGTAAGGACGTCGTGCCGGTTACCCGATAGCAGACGCAACATCCTTTCGGCGTCGGCTTTGTTGGCGGGTTTGCCCAGCAGTTGCCGGTGACAAATGACGACCGTGTCGGCGGTGATAACCAATTCATCGCCGGCTAAGGGGCGGAAAGCTTCTGATTTCACACGCGCCAAATATTCCGGCGTTTTTTCTAACGGCATCCCTGCCGGAATAATTTCTTCGACATCGCCGGAAAGTTCTACGGTAAACGGTATGCCGAGTCCTTCCATCAACTGTTGGCGGCGTGGCGAGCCGGAAGCAAGGATGATTTTCATACTTTTTTGATGTGGATATGAGATGATGTAGAGATGTGAAAATATATTTAAGTGGCGTCAGCTAATTCTTAATTCCTAATTTTGAATACCCTATTTTCTCATCTATCAGGTATTTATTGCGGTCGCCGCCGGAGCGGGCGACCAGTTCTGCAATAAATCCGGTTAAAAATAATTGAACGCCGATGATGATAGCCAGTATGGCAAGGTAGAATAACGGTTGGTCGGTAACAGCGCGGAAAACTTCGCCGCTACTTTGCGCCAATAGTTTGGAAGCAATCAGCCACAAGGCAATGAAACCGCCAACCATAAACATCAGCGTACCGACTACACCGAAAAAGTGCATGGGTTTTTTCCCGAATTTTCCTACTATCACCACGCTCATCAGGTCGAGGAAGCCATGTATAAAGCGCGACAAGCCGAATTTTGACTGTCCGTATTTTCGCGGATGATGTACAACCACCTGTTCGCCGATGCGTGTAAAGCCCGCTTGTTTCGCCAGCACCGGAATGTAGCGATGCATTTCGCCATATACTTCCACACTTTTCACCACTTTGTTTTTATAGGCTTTCAGCCCGCAGTTCATGTCGTGCAACTTAATACCGGTGATGAGGCGGGCGACGGCATTGAAGATTTTAGACGGAATATTTTTTGCCAGTTTACTATCGTGTCGTTTCTTTTTCCATCCGGATACCATGTCAAAGTTTCCAGAAGTAATTTTTTCATATAACGCCGGGATTTCATCGGGACTGTCTTGCAGGTCGGCGTCCATCGTAATCACTACTTCGCCTTGTGCCGCTTCAAATCCGCAGAACAGCGCCGCCGACTTTCCATAATTGCGGCGGAAACGGATGCCGCGAATATACGGCTGTGCCGCCGCCAACGTTCCTATAACATTCCATGAACGGTCGCTGCTACCGTCGTCCACTAAAATAATTTCGAATGAATACTGATTGCCGTGCATCACGCGTGCAATCCATTCAACCAACTCCGGAAGCGACGCTTCCTCGTTATATAGCGGAACGACTACCGAAATATTCATAATAAACAGGAGTTAGACTACACAAAATGTTTAGCTTCTTTTTTTATAAAAGCTGCAATTATCAACGAGTATATGAAACCTACAAAACTGTACAGAATAAACGTTCCAATAGATGCCCATACAGGTATATTATTCATTATTTCCTCCACACTCTTGTCTGTACCTAATTGTGACAATACTTGCTCTATTTGTTGCTCTAAAAGTAAATGATTACTTTCCGAGATAAAAAAGCGAAAGTAAAAAAATGTCCACAAGGCTATGACAATACAGGAAAGAATAGAGGTGAATGTGCCAAACCACAAGGTATTTCCGTAGGTAGAACAGGATAATTCTTTCACATAATTTTTAACAGCATACACTAATATCCCTATTGTAAGTGTTAACTTTACAATCGTGAGTAAAAATGATAAGATCATAGAAGATGGCAATACAAGTGGCAGTAATTGGAAAATAATAGTTGTTAAAATTAAATAAAGTGCATACTCGCCAGCTTTAGTGATAAAGATGTTTTTCATAGTCGTATTTTAAAAAATCGTTACACAAAGATATGAAAAATATTTGTATCTTTGCAGCCGGGTAAGTCTTATACGATCTGCTCCTGTTGAACTCCTCCAGGGCCGGAAGGCAGCAAAGGTAAAATGGTTGTAGCGATGCGATGTAAGTAGCTTACCCTTTTTTTAAAGTATACTTCAAAAAATGAAAATTGCGGTTGGTTTATCGGGCGGCGTGGATTCAAGCGTGGCGGCGTTGTTGTTGAAGCAGCAAGGCCACGAAGTCGTCGCCCTGTTCATGCAGAACTGGCATGATACCACCGGTACGCTCCATGGCGACTGCGGCTGGAAGGACGATAAAACCATTGCGGAATTGGTCGCAAAGAAATTAAACATCCCGTTTCACTTCATTGATTTGAGCCACGAATACCGCCAACGGGTCGTGGATTATATGTTTGCCGAATACGAGCGCGGGCGTACGCCTAACCCTGATGTGTTGTGCAACCGTGAAATAAAGTTCGATGTATTCCTGAAAACCGCATTAAATTTAGGCGTAGAAGCGGTGGCTACGGGACATTATGCCCGGATAGCCCCAGTGACAGGCAGTGCGCCGCCGGCATACGCTTTACTCGCCGGCATTGACCCAAACAAAGACCAGAGCTATTTCTTATGCCAGCTTTCGCAGGCGCAACTGGAAAAATCGTTATTTCCTATTGGGCATTTACTCAAACCCGAAGTACGCCAGCTGGCTGCCGAAGCGGATTTGCCGACGGCTGGCAAAAAAGATTCGCAAGGTATTTGTTTTGTCGGGAAAATAGATTTGCCGGTATTCCTGCAACAAAAATTAGCCGCACGCACAGGCGCTATCATCGAAATAACGCCGGATTTCTACGAAAACAAACCGGCGGGGAATAGCCCGGAGGAACTTTGTGCGCCGTACAGTTACTATCCCCATGCGGGAAAGAAAATCGGCGAGCATAACGGCGCGCATTACTACACTATTGGACAGCGGAAGGGCTTGGGCATTGGCGGGCGCATGGAATCGCTGTTCGTTTTAGCAACCGACGTCGAAAAAAATATCCTCTACGCCGGCGAAGGGAAGGACCATCCGGGACTGCTGCGCAAAGGCTTGCGGATAGCCGCTGCCGATGTGCACTGGATACGTCCCGGAACGGAGATGGCAGTGGGGACTTCCCGGCGCTACCTTGTTCGTATCCGCTACCGCCAACCGTTGCAAGCGGCGACGCTTTACCGGTATCCCGGCGCAATGTACATTGTCTTCGACGAGCGGCAACGCGGCATCACACCCGGACAGTTTGCCGCCTGGTACGACGGCGAAGAACTCCTCGGCTCGGGCGCAATTGAAAATTGACGACCGTATTGCCGTTTGCAATCCAATAGAATTTTTGAATTTACCATGTACCGGCTTCCATTTACCGGAAGTTCACCAAGTACAACTTTTCAGTGGCGCGGGTAAATGCTGTGTATAGCCAACGCAAATCATCAATGCCCATGGATGCGCCGTCAGGGAAAGGATAATCAAGGAACACCGCTTTCCATTGCCCTCCTTGCGCCTTGTGGCAAGTAACGGCTGCCGCATATTTTATTTGCAGGGCATTGTAATAAGCGTCTTCACGCACGGCGCGGTAACGCTGCCGTTTGGAAGCAATATGCGCATAGTCGCCGGCGACGTCAAAAAACAATTGCCGCTGCTGCTCGCCACTTAACGACGGCGTTTCGGTCAGCAGGGTATCCAACAGGATTTTTGTCGTCAGTTCCGTATTATTGTAGTCGGGGAAACGCAGTTCGGCTTCTGCAAAATGAAAGCCGTAGCGCTCCTCATATTTCCGGATACGCATCAGGTCGGCGATGTCGCCATTGGCAATAAAATCCATATGGTCGGCGAGGTTCCGGCACTGGTACGAATTTTTCACCACCATGATGCGGTCGCCGGAAGTTAGCTGCTCTTCGCGGTACTGGATCTTCGCCCGGATACCCTGGTTGTAGCGGTTCGCCCGCTTGTTGGAGCGGCACACGACAATGGTTTCGCGGTCGCCGTAACGGTCGTAGGCTTCCGACAGTTTTTCCATTACTTCGCCGCCGGTAATGGTTTCCACATCGGGAAACGTATGGAACGAGAACGCCGGCAATTGCGGCACATGGCGTTCTATATTTTCCCGCAGCAAGGTGGCATTGCTCAAAATGCCCGATTGCGCCGCCTGCCGCACGACGTCGGTCAGCACAATATGCCCCGCCAAACCATAGCGGTTCATCTCGTGCACATCCAGCGCGGGACTTTGCGCCCACCCCACCGGCGGCAACTGTGCCGGGTCGCCCACGAGAATCAATTTGCAACGTTGCCCGTCGCCGGCAAAAGCCACTAAATCGTCAAGCAGGCGTCCTGCGCCGAAGATCGACTGCTCCTGCGATCCGTTGGCAATCATCGACGCCTCATCTACAATAATAATTGTATCCTTATATTCATTGCGATTGAGCACAAACTGCCCGACGCCGTCATTCAACGACTTTTGGCGGTATATTTTCTTATGAATCGTGAACGCATTTTTGCCGGTGTAGTTCGAAAGCACCTTTGCCGCGCGACCGGTAGGCGCCAGCAGCAGGACATTTATTTTCAATTCATCAAGCAAGCGTACCAGTGCGGCAATAGCAGTCGTTTTACCGGATCCGGCATAACCGGACAGGATAAAAATTTTCGGCGTCTCCGTATCCGGAATAAACCCCGACAGTTCCCGGAACAGCGCCGACTGCCCTTTGGTTGGCTCGTGGGGCAGGTGTTCCGACAAACGGCTATATATAAAATCTGCGACAGTAATCTTTGTAAAATTTAAAAGTAGCCGCAAAGATAATTATTTTGGCGACCATATACAATTTTACGCAAAATTCATATACAAAATAATAATTAACACATGCACATTTCCTGAAAGCACGTGCGAATGACGCAAAACACGCGCTTTGAATCGACGCCTAAAAAAGATACATGGAAATGGTTGCTATAAAATGGAATTACCTGTATGGACAGGAGGTTTTATCCATTGTCCGGTTAAAAAATTATTGTATCTTTGCATCCGCAAAACGACACTGACCTATGGTGTAACGGTAGCACAGCAGTCTCTGGATCTGTTTGTATGGGTTCGAATCCTATTAGGTCAACGACCAATAAAACCAATGCCCCCAGCGATGAGGGGCGTTTTTGTTTATCACGTTTGGGGACGTTCCATTTCCCGT
>JAITKG010000047.1 GCA_031278495.1 Prevotellaceae bacterium
AATGCTGCTCGAATGCTTTCAGCAGGTTGTCCATGATGCGTTCAATGTGCGCATCGGCAAGGGTTTTTTCCTTGTCCTGCAATACAAAGCTCAGGGCATACTGTTTTTTGCCCTGTGGCAGATTACCGCCTCGATATACATCAAACAAATTGACGCGCGTCAATAAATGTTTTTCCGCCTTGAAAGCGGCGTCGCGCAACTGGGCGTACGTGATTTTTTCGTCCACCACCAACGCCAGGTCGCGCCGCACTTCGGGGAATTTCGGTAATTCTGCATACTGCACTTTGTGGTTTCCGGCGGCTTTGAACAACCAACTGCCGGCTATTTCCGCCGCAAATACTTCCTGTTTGACGTCAAACGGCTGGCGTATTTTTTTCGATACAACGCCCAACACCGCTACCGGCTTACCGTTCAAAAGATATTGCAGTCCGCCGGAAAATATATCTGCCGGCGCTTCGCCCGTCTCCAAACGGTTTACCGCAATGCCGAAGCGTTCCATGATACTTTCCACGTATCCTTTCAAATAGAAGAAATCCGAACGTTCCTGCGGTTGCCGCCAACTTTGCCCGGCGGTAAAACCGGTAATAAACATGCCCAATTGCCATGTTTCGGCGTAGGCTTTCAGCGAGCCGTCATCGCGGGCGTCGTCGAAAGCATAGCAGTTGCCCCATTCAAATAATTTCAAATCGGCATGCTGGCGGTTAATGTTATGCGCTATGGATTCCAGCCCGCCGAAGAGCAGCGTTTGCCGCAGCACGTTCAAATCATTGCTTAACGGATTGAGGATACGCGCCGCCTTACTTGCCGGAAACGTTTGCAACGGCTGGTAATAGCTGGCTTTGGTCAGCGAATTGTTCATCATTTCATAAAAACCGTTTGCCACAAGGTAATCCGACACGGCGTTTTGTATTTTTTCCTTATCCGGACGGGCGGCGTGGGAGAGCGTAACCGTAGTATGCGCCGGTATTTCCACGTTATTATACCCATAAATGCGCAACAGCTCTTCGACTACATCGCATTCGCGCGTAACATCCACGCGGTACGAAGGCACGGTTACAGCGCATCCGGCGGCGTCTTCGCTGCCAATCACAAAATCCAGCCGTTGCAGGATGCGGATAAGGATTTCCCGGTCTATTTTTTTCCCGATAAGCCGTTCCACGCGTGCATAGTCCAGCTGCACCACCGCAGGCGCAATGGGCGACGGGTATATATCAATCATCCCGCCAACAATGCTGCCGCCGGCAATCTCCTGTATCAACTGCGCTGCACGCCGCAGCGCATACGGCGGAATTTGCGGGTCGGCGCCGCGTTCATAGCGGAACGATGCGTCGGTGTTCAATCCGTGCCGGCGGGCGGTCTTGCGAATCCACACCGGATGAAAGTAGGCGCTTTCGAGGAATATGTTTTCCGTTTTTTCAGTTACGCCGTTTTCCAGTCCGCCGAATACGCCGGCAATACACATCGGGCGGCGGGCGTTGCAAATCATCAGGTCTTGCGCGCTCAACGTCCGTTCCACGCCGTCCAGCGTTATAAACTTTGTACCTTCGGGACAGGTTTTTACGATTACCTCGCCGCCGTCAACCGTACCGGCGTCGAAGGCATGGAGCGGCTGCCCGATTTCGTGCAGTACATAATTGGTTATATCCACCACATTGTTGATGGGTCGCACGCCAATAGCCGCAAGGCGTTGCTGCAACCACGCCGGCGACGGTTGCACGGTTACGCCGCAAATTGTCAAGCCGGTATAGCGGGGGCAAGCTGCCGGATTTTCCACCGCCACACGCACCGGCGCTATGGGCGCATGAACAGGTGGAACGGTTTCCCGGAGGTCATCCGCCTGCTTATAAATTTTATCCGCGTGCAAATTTATACCTGACGCCGCCGCCAAATCGCGCGCCACGCCTATGTGCGATGCAGCGTCAATCCGGTTGGGGGTTAGCCCGATTTCAAATATGACGTCGTTTTCCAATTGAAGCCATTCGCTCAACGGCGTGCCGGGAACGGCTTCCGGCGCAAGCGTCATAATCCCGTCGTGGCTGTTGCCCAAGCCCAATTCATCTTCGGCGCAAATCATTCCCATAGATTCCACGCCGCGCAATTTCGACTTTTTGATTTTCACCTCGTCGCCATTCGCAAAATACAGCGTTGCGCCGATAGTAGCGACCGGCGCTTTTTGCCCGGCAGCTACATTGGGCGCGCCGCAAACAACCTGCAACGGCTCGCCGGCGCCGATATTCACTTTTGTTACATGCAATTTATCGGCGGCGGGATGCGGCGTACATTCCAGTATCTCGCCCACCACCACGCCTTGCAGCCCGCCTTTCACCGCCTCCTGCCGTTCGATGGCTTCCACCTCCAAGCCGATGCTTGTTAAAACTTCCGCCACCCGCTCAGGCGTTTCGGTAACAGGCAGGTAATCTTTCAACCAATTATACGATATTTTCATAATTATGATTTTTTAACCATTGTAAAAAAGTTGTCAAAGGTAGCGATTTTTTCGCAAATACGTTATGGATTTAGACGTTTGCGGCATTGTATTTTTTATAGTACTTTTGCGTGGAAAAGAATAACAGTTTAATGGAATTTATCACTACTAACAATTTGACAGGGGTTTTGATTGGATTATGTACTTTTTTGATTATAGGATTTTTTCATCCCCTTGTAATAAAAAGCGAGTATTATTTTGGCGTCCGCTGCTGGTGGGCGTTTTTGGTAACAGGCATAGCAGGCATGGCCGCCGCATGGTTGATACAGGAAGTTTTCTGGTCGTCGCTGTTGGGCGTCCTTGCGTGCAGCTCGTTTTGGAGTATTTACGAATTATTTCAACAGCGCAGACGCGTGCGCAAAGGCTGGTTTCCCAAAAAGCCGGAAAAATAAACCATTTATTTTTTAATTGGTTATGTGGTGAAAGCCTGAGAATAGCAGGACATGGCATTATTGGGAAGCAGCCTTTTTGCTTCCTGTTATTATGTTATTTTGGCAAAAACTACAGTTGGCGGAAACAACGGACGCGACCATAGATCGTTGCGTACGTGTTCTTTATAATACAATTGTCTGGGGCTTTCAGAGTCGTACAATAACAATTCCAGAATTTTTTGGTTTCCGACCATTGTATGGCGTTGTTATAATCGTTAACCAAATAGTGGCTTGTCAGATCAGCGTTATTTGCACAGTTTCTGTATCCCGAACAGTCAAAACCGATATGTAAGTTCGTACTGCTTAATGCACCAGCATAAGTATCGGTACCATCCGATCCAGTGGGCCATCGTGATGAAAATTTTGCAAATGTAGGTATACCCCAACCGGCAGGACAAGCCGGTTTGTCTTGAGCAGCGTACCAACTCAAGCTACCGCATGTGGCTTTTCTTTTTAGCGTGGTTGCCAAGTCCTCTGCAAACCACCATGAACCATC
>JAITKG010000147.1 GCA_031278495.1 Prevotellaceae bacterium
TTCACACCTTTACCATAAACGGTGGCGAGATAGCCGTCAGGACAAGCGGCTATGCCAAGTTTGCCGACACCCCCGTTCCGTTTGCCGCTGGCGCGAAAGTCAACCTCAAAGGCGTGCTGACGCGCTATAACAACACCTTCCAACTTGCCCTGAACACAGACAGGGATGTGGAGGTGGTGCAATAATTAAGCATTAAGCGTAAAGCGTGCGCCGGCAAGGGCTAAAAATGTATTGTCAAAGGCTCCCGGTACAGGTTAGCGCTTTTCCATTAAAACCGGATATTAAAACCGGATAACCCGTTGCCCGTTTTTTGAAAAAGACAGGTACACATGCAGCGTGTCGGGGGGCAGGAGGGGCAGTACCTTTTCAGGCCATTCGATAAGGCATACATGCCCGCCGTAAAAATATTCTTCATACCCTAAATCATACGCCTCCTCAATGTGTTGGATGCGGTAAAAATCGAAATGATAGACAGGCGTTCCCCCGCTGTCGCGGTATTCGTTGATGAGTGCAAAGGACGGGCTGTTCACTGCGCCGGCAGCGCCCATCGCCTGGCAGAGCGCTTTTATCAACGTTGTTTTCCCGATACCCATGCCGCCGTGGAAAGCCACTACTTTCGTATGCTGCAAAGCCGGCAGTAAGGCTTTAGCTACCAGCGGCAGGTCTTCTAATCCGGAAATGGTAATATTCATGGCTGTAAATAATTTTTTGTAAAGAAATTCAAATAAGCTGCAATGTCTTTCGATTGCATTAACAGGTTTAAATTTTCAGGGGTTATGAGTACTTTCCGGTACTCCTGCGGTGGGAAATCCGCCAGTGCGCCGTTATGCTGCAAGGCGTCCAAATAGGTTTTTGCCTCTTGAAGCGTGGGAAATGTGCGTATTGCCGCCATTACATAATGTTCCCCGATTTTGCGGATATCCACTTCCATATTTTTCTCGATATAAGCGTCGGCATTGTAGGATTCGATGGCGAAGAGCAACGCCGCCGTATCTTTTGCGTTTTCGCAAATGACGCCGGCGTAGTGTTCCCCACTGGAAAACAGGTAGGGCGTAGCCGCTGCCGGCGTTACCGGCGCAGGAGCGGCGGCGACGGGTTCGTCGCCGGGGGGCGGCGTATATTGCAGTTCCTGTTTTTCGAGCAGGGCAATCATTCCGGCGGCGGTTTTTGCCACGTCGGACGAGGGATGCTGGTTTACTACCGCCGTCAGGGCGTTTTTATAAGCGGCAATGTTTCCGCCGTCGCCGGCGCTCACTGCCCGGATAAATTCCAGTTGCGGTTGCAATAAACTGTTGGGAAACCGTTCTATCATCTGTTGCGCCAAAGCGCCTGCTTCGGCGTAGCGTTGGGCATTGTAAGCGTCAAATACTTTTTCATACTGTGCATCCATTGCCGCTTTTTCCGCCTGCTGTTCCGCAAAATAGTCCGGGTTGGTCAGTTGCTGCGCCAGCGGCGTTTTCGGATAGTTGGTTATCAAAAGTTGTTTGTAATAGCCGGCGCTGTCGGATTTCCCCGTTTCGGAATAGAGCATGTATAAATAGTAATACGCCGATGCACGGTTATCGTTTTGCGGGAAGCGGCTGTCTAACGTGCGGAAAGTAGCAATAGCCGGCAGCGGTTCGCGCACGTCGTCCTTGTAAGCCTCGCCCAGATGGAACAGCGCATGGCTTAACCGTTCATTGGACGCCGCCATGTCTTCGGGCGTGAGGGGCAAGTCGCGGGTATAATATTCAGGCGATTTGTTGGACAGTTCCGGTTTCCCGTCGTTGGCGGTTTTGTTTTCCGCCTGCGCGGCAAACGATATTTCATGTTTATTCCTGCGCCGCCAGTTGTCTTCCAGTTTTCGTTTCCCCCAGCGCATATTGAACGACGACATGCCCGAATTGACAGACGTTACGTTATAGAAATACCACGAATTGCTTTGGGTTTGTTGCCCCGTGTTGCGGTTGTATTCTTCCTGGTACATGAAATATTGTTGCTGCCGTTGTTGTTGCCGTTGCTGTTCTTCTGCCGCCGTAATTTCGGCGATGATGCCTGCAATCCACTGTTCCCGTTCGGCGGCGGGCATTTTTGCGATGCGTTGCAGGCTGTCTTCACGTTGGATAATTTGCGTATTTTCCGCCAACCGCTGTAGTCCGTTAGCGGTTTTTTCCAGCGAGTCATATTGCGGATAGTCGTTGGACAGCCGCGCCAGCGCTTCCTTGTAGGCGGCGTAGGCTTCGGGAAATTGCTTGCCGGCATAGGCGTAGTGGGCGTGCATAATATAGGCTAACGCTCTCTGGTGTTCATTGCTGCTTTCGGCGGCGATAGATTTTTTCAGGTAATCTGTAGCGAGCGGATCATTACCCGATCGCTGTTCCACTTGCGCCAGCGCAAAATAAACCTGGTCGCTGTATTCTTTATATTTTTCGTCGTCCAACATGCGGCGTAAATCTTCTTTCAGCCGCGAACCTTGCGTATTCGGGTTATACAGCGCCGCTTTGCGCATTTGCGCCGCAAACGCTACGCTGTAGGACGGATTTGATCGTATAATTTTATCCATACATGCGGTGGATTTATCCATGTCGCCTGTTTGGCTGTAGAGTTCCCCCAGTATAAAATAATACCTGAGTTTGATGCCTTTTTTTGCCTCCTGTTTCAGGGCGTTTTCCAAGTGGATGGCGGCTTGGCGGTAGTTTTTTTGAAGGATATACAATTCGGCATACGTTGCATTCAACAGGGCGTTGAATTTTTCCGGCAGCGGTTTTTTTTCTTTAGCGGCGGCGTTTAACAGCGTTTCCGCATGTTCCGGGTCGTTGGTATAAATGAAGGCGGCGGCAAGGCGTAGCCGCGCTTCCGGCGCAGACGACGATTTCGGGTATTCTGCCAACAGGTGTTCAAAAACCAGGATAGCTTTGTCGTATTCGTGCAGGTACAAATGGGCTTTCCCGCTAAGGAGGTAAGCGTCGTCCACCACCGAATTAAATTCTTTCCGGTTATAAAAATCCCTTTCTTCGCGGCTGGCTTTGCTGTCCGGCTTCTTCGACGGCTTCACGGTGATGGAGTGTTTGAGGATAAGTTTTTCGCATTTTTCTATGGTGCGGTCCATTTCACCCGACACGATTCCGGGAATATCCTTGTGGGCGTAGGAAAACACCGGCGGCAGTTGTTCATACTCTTCCGGCGTGTACCTGTCGGCTTTCCATGCGCCCTCCTTAAAACTTTCGTTACCGTTGAATTTTACATTAAATTCCGACGTTACGTTATGGTATGCGCGCGACAGCCACGTATTTTTTTTAGTAGAACATCCCGCTGCGCACAGCCACAGCAGGACGGGAACGGTTACAAAAATTCCCCACTTCCCGGAGCGGAAGTAACAAGTAGATTTCCTACCCTTGTATTCCCCATGAATCATAATTTCTAATTCTTAATTCCTAATTCCCCATTTCTAATTCCCCTTATCCTGCCCAGCCTTCGCGGTCCAGGCTACGGTATTGGATGGCTTCCGCCAGGTGTTCGGGCGACAGGTTTTCCGCACTGTCCAAATCGGCGATAGTGCGCGATACTTTCAAAATACGGTCATAGGCGCGGGCGGAAAGCCCCATGCGTTCCATCGCATTTTTCAGCAAGGCGTTGCATTCGCTGTTCAGGACGCAGTATTTCTTCAACAAACGCGACGGCATCATGGCATTGTTGTGAATACCCGGCTCTGCGGCAAACCGCCGTTCCTGCACCTGCCGCGCACGGACGACGCGCCCGCGCACCGCCGCGCTGTTTTCCGCCGGTTCCATTTCCGACAGCTTGGCAAACGGCACCGGCACAATTTCAATGTGGATGTCAATGCGGTCAAGCAACGGTCCCGACAGGCGGCTCAAATACTTCTGCACGGCGCCCGGCGGGCAAAGGCATTTCTTCTCGGGATGGTTGTAGTTGCCGCAGGGGCAAGGATTCATCGAAGCTACCAGCATGAAATTTGCCGGGTAATCCACCGAATATTTTGCACGCGACACCGTAATTTCGCGGTCTTCCAACGGTTGCCGCATCACTTCCAAAACCGTGCGCTGGAATTCCGGCAGCTCGTCGAGGAACAGCACGCCGTTATGCGCCAGCGAAATTTCGCCCGGTTGCGGGTTGCTGCCGCCGCCCACCAGTCCTACATTGGAAATGGTATGGTGCGGCGAGCGGAAAGGACGTTGCGAAATCAATCCGGTATTTTTCCCTAACTTGCCGGCGACGGAATGGATTTTCGTTGTTTCCAGCGCTTCCTGCAACGACAGCGGCGGGAGGATCGTCGGCAGCCGCTTTGCAAGCATGGTTTTTCCCGCGCCCGGCGGTCCGATCATAATCATATTATGCCCGCCGGCAGCGGCTATTTCCAAAGCCCGCTTCACATTTTCCTGCCCTTTTACGTCCGAAAAATCCACATCACAGGCGGCGGACTGTTGGGCGAACTCTTCGCGCGTATTTACTGCCAATGGTTCCAGCGTGCCCGCGCCATTGAAGAAGTCAATGACTTCCTGCAATGTTTCCACGCCATAGACGTCCAGTTTATTCACCACCGCCGCTTCGCGCGCATTTTCCTTAGGCAGGATAAATCCCTGGAATCCCTCGCTCCGCGCCTGAATGGCTATGGGCAATGCGCCGGTGACAGGGCGTAAAAACCCGTCAAGCGACAGCTCGCCCATTAACACATACCGCCCCACCTGCCCGGCATTCAACTGTTCCGACGCCGCCAGCATGCCGATAGCCAGTGGCAAGTCATACGCTGATCCCTCTTTGCGGATATCGGCAGGCGCCATATTGATGACTGTTTTGCGACCGGGCATCCGTAGCCCGATAGTTTGCAGGGCAGTGTTGATACGCTGTTGGCTTTCTTTAACTGCATTGTCGGGCAACCCGACCATAGAAAAGCCAAAACCCGGCGAAGCGTCCACTTCTATTGTTATAGTTATGGCTTTGATCCCATAACATGCGCTTCCAAATGTTTTTACCAACATGGTTGTATCGTTTGAACAACACACAAAGATAAGAAAAATTACGGGAATATGGCAAAAGTGAGGAATGGCAAAGCCCCCGCAGGTGATACCGGTTAATGTACACAGGATAATTTTTTTACCTGCATTGCTTTCCTCCCCTTCCAGCCCGGAAATACGATAACTAAGAGGAAATGCAGCCACCATGCGCCCTGTTCATGCGCCGTTACCCCGGTTAAAAATACCCGTATTTGCAGCCATCTTAATTTTATTTCCTGTCCTGCCCCGGGTTGACGCCTGAAAGGAGGATAAAAGATGGCAAAAAGTACAGGGAAATGCTACCGGTACAGTATTTGCTTTAAGCAAAAAGTAGTGGAAGAAATACGAACTGCCGGCAAAAGCATAAAATGAACCCGGGAACACCTTTTGCCGGCAGGCAGAAGCATAAAAACAATTGTAAAGTACCTTTTGCCGATAGGCAGAAGCATAAAAACAATTGTAAAGTACCTTTTGCCGACAGGCAGAAGCATAAAATGAACCCGGAAACACCTTCCGAAGGAGGACGCCTCCCCCCAGCCCCCGAAGGGGGAGTAAGGAAGCTTCATGTTATTGTAATTTTTATTCATTGTTTTTGCCAATTCTTAATTCCCATTCCCCCTTCGGGGGTTAGGGGGCTTTTTCCCTTTTTTTGCAGCTTTGGGATTGTTTTATATGTACCCACAAACACAAACTTTTTTATAAAACAATCCCCCGCTGCAAGTTTTTATCCACTGCCAATTTTTCGATTTTTACTGAACATCTCGCAAAAAAACCGAAACGCGGACAATTCTTATTATCTCTGAGGTACAGCCAGACCTGAAAAAATCATAAGTAAGAAGTCCACGTTTCTTTGCATGGAAATTCACTCTTATTCGTTGTGTCGTGAAATTTGCTGTTTTCAGAGACAGAACAAAAGTTCCAATATATAAAAGAGCATAAATATGGCACAAATGTAAAACAATTTTTTTTACCAGCAAATTTTTTTTTTCAATTTTTTTTGTCATTAGTTTCATCAAATAAGAATCAGTCCGTATAAATTCATGA
>JAITKG010000011.1 GCA_031278495.1 Prevotellaceae bacterium
TTCTATCTGTCCTCCTGCTTTTTTGCATGGCTTTAAGTTATTTCCTGTGGAAAACAAAACAGGTGAAACCACCGGAAAATGTGGTAGCGCGCCCGCTATACGACGAACTGAAAACCGAAGCGCAACAAAAAAACGAGGCGTTAATAGCCGCCAAATCCGAATTGGCAAAGGCGCAGGAGCGTATCAGTATCCTGTCGCAGGAAATGGACAAATTGCAGGAAACGTTTAAGTTGGAATTTCGCAACGTCGCCAATGACTTGCTCGAAGAGAAGAGCAAGAAATTCACGGAGTTGAACGAAAAAAATATCGGCGCAGTGTTGCAGCCCCTCAAAGAGCGCATAACCGATTTTGAAAAGAAAGTAGAAGAAACTTACAGCCGCGAGACCCGCGAAAAAACCGCCCTGCGCAAAGAGTTGGAGCAAATGATGAAACTCAACCAGCAGGTAAGCGAAGACGCCAACAAACTTACCAAAGCCCTCAAAGGCGATAGCAAATTACAAGGCGACTGGGGCGAAGTGCAACTGGAACTGATTTTGGAAAAAGCCGGCTTGCTGCGCGACGTCCACTACCGCAAACAGGATAATTTTAAAACGGAAGACGGCGCAAACGTGCGTCCCGACTATATTATCAATTTACCTGAGAACAAGCATTTTATTATCGACGCCAAAGTGTCGCTTACTGCCTATGAACAGTTCTACAACACGGAAGACGAAGCGCTACGCGCCAAGTACATGGCGGAACACCTTGCCAGCATTCAACGGCATATCGCCGAACTGAGCGCGAAAAATTACCAACTGTTGTACGGTATTCATCCGCCCGACTATGTATTGCTGTTTGTTCCGTTGGAAGCGGCGCTCACCGCCGCCTTGCGCGAAGACAGTTCGCTGTTTGAAAAAGCGTTGGCAAAAAACATCGCTTTGGTGTCGCCTTCGACCCTGCTTGCTACGCTCCGCACTATTTCGTTTATCTGGAAACAGGAAAACCAAAAACGTAACGTACTGGAAATCGCAAAAGAAGGCGGCGCATTATACGATAAATTCGTTGCGTTTATGACTGATTTGGTAAATGTCGGTAAACGGTTGCAGGATACCAAAAAAGAATACGACGGCGCCATGAATAAACTGTTTGAATCAACGAAAAAGCGCGATACCATTATCGGGCGCATAGAACACCTGCGGACATTGGGGGCAAACACTACCAAGCAATTACCGCAAATCTTACTGGACAGGGCAGGGGAGGAGTAATGCGTTTTATTCCTCTCCGGCTACCTCATTGAGATTTTCTTCATTATCTTCGTCGGAATCAGGTATTTCGTTCCCATCATCGTCCACTTCCGGCACGGTACCGAAAAGTTTCTTTTCCACTTCTTCGTAGTCGGTATCTACCTGCACGTCTATCTTTATTAAATACACGGCGTCTTCGACTTCCAATGTAATAGCATAGAAAAACGACCCGTCGGCTTTGTCCACTTTCATGATTTTGTCCATGTAGTCGGAATAGCCGCGCGGGAAACGCTCGCGCATTACTTCCTGTAATTCCGGCGAGAGGTTCTTGTGATTGACCACCAGCCGGCGTTTTCCATTAGAGGGCGTAACTATTCGCTGCGGGAATTGCAGGCGCGGCGGAAGCGTGTTTTTTACCGTTTCTTTCAGTGCAGGCTTAACTGGTTTTATGGGTGTTACCTGCTTTTTTGTTTCCTTTTTTACTACCGGCTTCAGTACTTTTTTTGCCGGTGGCGTTTTTGGAACAACGGTTACTTTTTTGACCGGTTTTTTGGCAGCCGCTACTTTTTTCGCCGCCGGTTTCAGTACTTTTTTCGCTTTAACCGGTTTTTGTGGCGTCACTTTTTTTACTGGTTTAGCTACTGTTTTTTTCACCGGTTTTTTCTCAATCTTCTTGGCTACAACTTTTTTAATTACGGCTTTTTTTACCGGTTTTTTAATAACCTTCGTAGCGCCGGTAACTACTTTTTTCTTAGCAATCATTTTTTTCTTTGCGATTGGTTTTATTACTTTCTTCTTCACTGTTTTTTTCACAGGTTTTACTTTTGCAGCTGTTTTTTTAGCAGGCGCGGGTTTTGCCTTCGCCGGCTTTTTTGGAGTTGCTTTCTTTGCCTTAACGGTAATGGTTTTCTTTGATTTTACCGGTGCGGTTTTCTTGGTTATTTTTTTTGCCGCACTTTTGGCAACGGATTTTGAGGGTTTCTTTTTTATTTTTGTCATAAGTAATGGCTTTAGTAGTTAGAAATATTTTGCAATTATACATTAAAATTTTAAATTGCATATCATGTTGTAGAAATTTTTTATGTTTATATGCATTCCAAATCAGAAGTACGAAATCTAAATAAATAACTGTATTATAATTATTTAAATTAAATCAGTAACATTTAAGTTTTTCCCCTAAACTATATTGTTATATTTTGATATAATATTCTATAAATAAAAAATATATAAGTGTTTTTATTATTATAAATACATTACCGGAATTTAAGTTATTAAATATGCATTTTTTTTTAACTTTATTTAAAATACACAACGAAATTATGGCATAAAAATGCGTTGTACCAAAAAAATTTTAAACTTCCAACATTTTTCTTTATTTTTGTGAAAAAATTAAAAGCCATGTTACAACAAAAGATGTCAAAAGATTACGCACTTGGCGTGATTAAAGATTATGCCCACATAATTGAGAACATTCCGGCAATCATTAAGGAATCTGGCTACAAAGTGGAATTCATCAGTAAGAGGCTAAACCTTCCTGCTAAATTCGTGCAAAAATTAAAGCATTTAAGAAATAGACATAACTACCTACAAATAAAGGAAATGCGTGTTTATTATACAATTTATATTATGTTGAATAGGTGTTTTTATCAAGCCATATAATTGAACTACTGATAGTTGAGTAAATATTTTTTTCAATCTATAAAATTGAACAACTAATTTTGGCGCCAAAACCGACCATACCGCTTCCCGAACGCATGCGTCCGCAGACGCTGGACGGCTATGTGGGGCAACACCATTTGGTTGCTCCCGGCTCTGTGTTGCGCAACATGATTGATTCGGGAAACATTGCCTCGTTTATTCTCTGGGGACCGCCCGGCGTGGGAAAAACAACCCTGGCGCGGATTATAGCCAATACTTTAAACAGGCAATTTTTCAGTATTTCGGCGATAAATTCTGGCGTGAAAGATGTGCGCGATGTCATAGACCGGGCTAAAAACCAACGTTTTTTCAATAGCCCTCCTCCTATTTTGTTTATTGACGAAATCCATCGTTTCAGCAAAGCGCAACAGGATTCGCTGTTGGGCGCTGTGGAAAATGGAACGATTGTACTGATTGGCGCAACCACCGAAAATCCTTCGTTTGAAGTGATTTCGCCGCTGCTCTCGCGCTCGCAGGTGTTTGTGCTGAAATCGCTCGAAAAGGAAGATTTGGAAGCGCTTTTACAATACAGTATTGCGAAAGACAGCTACTTGAAGACGCGCACTTTCGATATTCAGGAAACGGAAGCATTATTTCGTTTTTCCGGCGGCGACGCACGCAAATTGCTTAATATTATTGACTTGATTGTCGGTACTTACAAGGAAAATGAACCGGTGGTCATCAATAATTCCATTGTGGCGCAACGCCTGCAGGAAAATATTGCCTTATACGACAAAAACGGCGAACAACACTATGATATTATTTCGGCGTTTATCAAAAGCATGCGCGGCAGCGACCCCAATGCGGCAGTGTACTGGCTGGCGCGGATGCTTGCCGGCGGCGAAGACCCGCTGTTCATTGCGCGGCGGATGCTCATCCTCGCGTCGGAAGATATCGGCATAGCCAATCCCAATGCCTTGCTGTTGGCAAATGCCTGCTTCGAAGCAGTGGACAAAATCGGTATGCCCGAAGCGCGGATAATCCTTTCAGAAACAGCGGTGTATCTCGCTACTTCCCCTAAAAGCAACAGCACTTATATCGCCATTGAAACAGCGGCGGCGTTGATCGGCGAAACCGGTGATTTGCCGGTGCCGCTTCATCTGCGCAACGCCCCTACCAAGCTGATGAAAGAATTGGGCTACCACAAAAATTATAAGTATGCACACGATTTTGAAAATAATTTTGTCAATCTGGAATACCTGCCCGAAAAAATTTCGGGAACGCGCCTGTTTGAACCGTCGAATAACCCGAAAGAAAACGGTTTGAGGGAATTATTGCAAAAACTGTGGAAAAAATACGGTTATTGAAATAGATAATGGATAATTTTTATATAATATGCAAAGAATTACAAACTTAAAATATACAGAAAGCGGCAATTTCCTGCTGCTTGCCGGTCCTTGTGTGGTGGAAAGTGAAAAAATGTGCATGGACATTGCCGAAAAAATAGTAGCAATTACCGGAAACTTGCAGATTCCTTACGTATTCAAGGCGTCGTACCGGAAGGCTAACCGTTCCCGCAGCGATTCTTTCACCGGTATCGGCGACGAAGCGGCGTTGAATATCTTGCGGAAAGTGCGGGAAACATTTCATGTTCCGGTAGTTACAGATATCCACAATCCCCATGAAGCGGAACTGGCTGCCGGTTATGACGTAGATATACTGCAAATCCCCGCTTTCCTGAGCCGGCAAACCGATTTATTGGCGGCAGCGGCGAAAACAGGTAAAGTAGTGAATATCAAAAAGGGGCAATTCCTTTCACCGGAAGCCATGCGCTTTGCAGTGGAAAAAGTGCAGGAAGCCGCCGGGCGGAAAGATACGGTACTGCTTACCGAGCGCGGCACGCAGTTTGGTTACCATGATTTGGTGGTGGATTTCCGCGGCATCCCCGAAATGCAAAAACTGGGCGTGCCTGTGATTTTGGATGTTACCCACTCGTTGCAGCAGCCCAACCAAGCCGGCGGCGTAACGGGCGGCCGCCCTGAAATGATTGAAACTATTGCCCGTGCAGGCGTGGCGGTGGGCGTGGAGGGGCTGTTTATCGAAACGCACCCCTCCCCTCCCCTCGCCCTCTCTGACGGAGCTAACATGTTGTCATTAGATTTATTGGAAGGTTTATTGACACGCTTGGTAGAAATACGGAAAACCATTAGCGGTTTCCACGCATCTTCACAAAAGTAAACGAAACCGCAAAATAACCATTAAAAGTACAAGCTATGAAAAAACTACTTCTATTCCTCTTTTTATTTCCGGCAATGAGCCTGAACCTTTGCGGTCAAGACGGCGACCGGGAATTTTTTGGAAGTTGCACCAGCATCATGGTCGGGAAACAAGCCAGCGTCGACGGGTCGGTCATCACCAGCCACACCTGCGACGGGCGTTACCGGACATGGATGGATATTGTGCCGGCGCAAAAACACAAAAAAGGAACAGTTACCAAAATACTGAAAGGTACGCTATTCACCCAAACTATGGACGAAATTACCCAACTGCAACAAGCCGGAAAAGAATATAAAATCCTTCCGGACAGCGCTTTGCATGATTTTGAAGTGGCTTTGGGCATTAAAGGCGAAATTCCCGAAGCGGAAGAAACTTTTGCCTTTCTTTACACTGCTTACCCGAGCATGAACGAGAAAAATTTAGCCATCGGCGAAACCACTATCGAAGGACGAAAAGAACTTGAAAATGAGAATGGAATGTTTTATATCGAAGAGTTGCAGCGCATAGCCTTGCAACGTTGCACTACTGCCCGCCAAGCCATTCAGCTCATGGGAAAATTAGTGAAAGCATACGGCTATGCGGATACCGGCGAGTGCCTTACGGTTGCCGATAAAAACGAAGTCTGGCATTTTGAGATTTTCGGCGAAGGAAAAGATAAAACCGGCGGCGTGTGGGCGGCGCAGCGTATTCCCGACGACCACGTGGGAATATCGGCGAATATTCCCCGCATCGGCGAAATCAATTTGAAAGATAAAGACCACTTTATGGCGTCGGAAAATGTATTTGAAGTAGCGAAAAAAATGAACTTTTGGGACGGAAAATCAACTTTCAAGTTTTGGCAAGCCTATAGCGGCAGGAAGCCTTTTTCGATACGTGAATGGTTCGTATTGAGTTCTGTAGCGCCATCGCTGGGCTTATCGCTGCAAGATGAAGAACTGCCCTTTTCGGTAAAGCCCGAAAAACCTGTTTCTGTGCGCGATGTGCTTAAATTTTTCCGGTCTACCTACGAAGGGACGGAATATGATATGACCAAAAACCTTTTAACCACCCGCACAAAACCGGATAGCGAAGAAACAGAAATCCTAAAAAGCGATTATGCGAATCCATGGCTGTCGAAAGAAATGATTGCAAGCATAAACACTATCAAGGACAGTACGGTAGCGAGGGTTCGCAATATTGCCGTTCCGCAATGTGCGTATGCGCATGTTATCCAAATCCGCAATGAAACACCCGATGAGATTGCCTGCGTGGCTTATTTTGCCAACGATAATCCGGCACAAAGCCCGCGCCTGCCGGTGTATGCCGCTATTTTGCAAACGCCCGGAGCGTTTCAGATTTCGGGGCATAAACGTTTCACCGCCGGCTCCGCCGCATGGATATACCGGCAAACAAATAAATTAGCCACCATCCGTTGGCAGGAATCGCGCAAAAAATTGGAAGAACGAAGGGATTATTTTGAAAATAAACTGTTTGGCGAACAGGGTAAAATCGACAACGAAGCAATAAAAATATTAAAAGAACAGGGCAAACAGGCTTTTCAGGAATACCTCTCAACATATCTTCGTGATTTTTCGGCAGAAACGCTGGATACTTGGAGTAAATTACGGGATGAATTATGGTACACTTTCATTAGGGGGTTATAGTTTGTAGATTTTCAGGGAAATTAAGCAGAATGGCATTTACAAAAACATCATTCGCCCCTATTTCAAACCCAAGCATAACTATTTTGATATTAGGCTCCATGCCCAGCGATACATCGTTGGAACGGGGGGAATATTACGGGCATCCGGCAAACCGGTTTTGGAAAATCATTGCGGCTATCACCAACAATGAGTTACCCCTCGCCTACCCCGATAAAAAACAACTGTTATTAAAGGCAAATACCGGCATTTGGGACGTTGTTCACCACGCAAACAGGGAAGGCAGCCTCGACAGCGCTATCAAAAATGAAACGCCCAACGACTTGGAGCGTTTTATGGCAAAGCATCCACAGCTAAGAGTCATTGGTTTCAACGGGAAAAAAGCGGAACAATTATTCGACAAGTACTTTACCCGGAAACCCGGCATAAAATATATTTCCTTGCCAAGCACCAGCCCCGCCAATGCAAGTTTCAGCTTTGCGCGTATTTGTGCAGCATGGCGGGGGATATTGGGAAGATAATTGTAGTATTTTCAATCGCCAAGCATCCTTTCCATTTCTTCTAAAATTCCGGCTTCATATTCTTTATCTAATCCGATAGCTATGCTTGATTTGTAAAGTTCAATCAATTTTCCCAGCTTTTCAGTTTGATGGTTTTGCTTATATTCTTGTGCAAGTAGCCTGAAAGTGATATGATATATGAATATGACTCCCGATATTCGGGGAATATCGTCTGTTTTCAAAGTCGGCAGGTATTTGAAGTTTCCGGGTTTAAGCAACAATTCCAATTTGTTCACATTGTAAGATTTACCGGTATTTACAGTTTCAACAGGCGTTAGTCGTGAAGTTAATCCGCAGTTTTGAAAGTATAAATCCAATCCGCCATAAAATGTAGGTTCGGCAGAATTAGAAAAATACACAGGGCGGTCAACAAAATTGTTTTCAACGATATGCAATAAAATTGCCCGTTGCGGACTAAGGTAAATCCGTTTCCTTGCCTGTTCGCTTTCTATTTTGGCGTGCATCCGGTTTGAAACCAAGTCGGGGTCAACGCGCCATTTCATTTGATAACCGGCGGCAAGATTAAATTCCTCTTTCATCTCTTTGGATACGTGGACAGCCACTTCCGTTGTATCCCATTTGAAAGGGTGGATATCCATAATTTGCCGGTCATCCAGATGAATGTTTATTTTTTTTACGCCACCTTGCAGTCCGTTTTTAAGGAATTTGACATACCATGGCCGGTCGATATTTCCCAAAGGTACTACGGTTACATCGGTTCTATAATTTTGATGCAGTTGTAAATACATGCAAATATCAAAATCCGGATTTCCAGCGGTAAAAAGAATGGCATTTTTATCGCATGTATTCATTAAATTTTTTCCAAATTCCACTAACCATGCAGGATATGCTCCTTTTTCGTAAGCCTTCCGGTAGAAATATTTCAACCTGTTCAAATCATAATCGTACATGGCATTGAACGCATTTGCGCTGCATTCTGCGCCATAAAAATATTTTGCGTCCCCATATTCCGGATTCAATGAAAGGGCTTTTTCCAAATACCCGAATATTTTTTCCGAGTATGCAAAATCGTAGCCCTGCAACGGATGGCTGTCGTATGCCCTGTAATGATTGAACCATCCGAGATAATAATACACCTCTGCATCACCGGGTGATTCAACCGTAGCTTTTTCCAGCAAAGCGATGGCTTCCTTGTAATGTTCCTTTTTAAACTCGTCTAAAGCCTGCTCTTTTAGTGTTTTTTCCTGTCCATAAACAAACGAAAGTGAAAAAACGGAAAAAATCAATACAAGAATTAACTTCCTGTTTTTTGTTTCTGTATTCATTATTTTGTCTTCTTTTTTATCAAAACCAAAAGCCTAAACGTAAAGCGCTGTTGTAGTAAAATCCGAATTTACTTTCCGTAAAGGAAGGAATAATTTGAGGATTAACCTGGTCAGAAGTATCAACAGTAATCGTTTTATTTTTTATGTAATTATAGCTTAAACCTGCTTCCATCCCGATATACAGATGCCGCATAAAGTAAAAGTCGCAGCCGAGCAATAAATTACTGCCAAAAGAAGTGTAGGCGCGATTAAGGTAGCTTATATTGGCATAAACGTAATAACCTTGTGAGGTTTGAATGTAATCTTGTGTAACACTACGGGTTGCCCCATCTATATCAATTTCGACAGGAATATAACGCGTTTCATAAGACCCCGTAGTATTATCATAATAGTATTCAGTAGTATAATCGCGGTAATGCGACTTTACAGACTGCTTAAAAAATGAAAATTCAATACCCACGTAAGGTGAAATTTTTGAATTTTTCAAAAAATGATATTCTATACCGGGCGATATGCCGAATTTTGTTACCTTTTCTTCTCCCCCCACTTTACCCTGCTGTGAAGGGGGATAATCATCACCCGGCTGGTCTAACACATTGCGGTCAAAAGCCAACCCTAAACGCAAAGCCAGGTTATCGGCTGTTTTGTATTTTAGTTGCAGTTGGTTGAAACTGATGACATTTTCGCCAAATGGCTTAAAATTCAATTCCATCATGAAATTATTTTTTACAGGTTTTACAGGAAGGGCAACATTTTCCTGACCCATTAAGTTTTGCGAAAAAT
Source organism: Prevotellaceae bacterium (assembly GCA_031278495.1). Classification (GTDB taxonomy): domain Bacteria; phylum Bacteroidota; class Bacteroidia; order Bacteroidales; family UBA932; genus JAIRKX01. The sequence continues at coordinate 9,408 of JAITKG010000011.1, forward strand.
ATACCGCAAAAATTGTTACTGCCATCGTGATTTTTTTCATAATAATTTATTGATTAGTTAATGTTTATACCTAAACCGGTTTTTGTGGGACACAGCGGCTATTAGAAGCCTCTCAAACAGCTGCACTTGGGAAAATTACTCCCAGTTTGTCCCGATATTCTTTCCATCTGGTTTTATAACTCGCCTCATGTTGTTTTAATTTAAGTAAATTTTAGCGTTTTCACGCGTCAAAACTAAGTAAAATTTTATAAACCGCCGACAAGGCATGAACTTTTCTTTTCACAACTTTCCCACAAAGCATTTCACTTTATCCAACGCTTTCTGTAATATCGCTAAATCTACACAATAAGAGATACGTACATAATTATCATACGCCTCGCCAAAGCAGTTTCCCGCGATGAGGGCAACGCCCTGCTCTTCGAGCAGGCGGCGGCAGAACGTGTCGCTATCCAGCCCGAATTTAGCAATGGATGCAAACAGGTAAAACGCGCCCTGAGGCTTGCAGCACCCGAAACCAAGTTGCGTAATAAACTGACAGGCATAGTCGCGGCATTCCCTGTAACGCTGTACCATTGCGGCAAGTTCCGTTTCGGTTTGCGGGTCGTTCACCGCTTGCAGGGCATACTGCGTTACCGAGCAAGCCGAAGTTACATAATACTGGTGGGGTTTGGTCAGTTGCTCTACCAATTCACGGCAGGCGAGCAGGTAGCCGATACGCCAGCCTGTCATGCTGTGCGATTTCGAAAAAGAATTGACGATTATCAACTTTTCGCGCAATTTTTCATAAGTACCGAATGAACGGTAATCATTGGTATAGATAATCCGGTTATAAACTTCGTCAGCAATAATATATATATCTTTTCCTGCTAAAAATTCCGCCAATTCGTCGCGGTTTTTCCGACTCGTCAGAACGCCTGTGGGATTATTCGGGTCGGTAAGGATGATACATTTGGTACGGGACGTAAGATAGTTTGCCAATATGTCCGGCGTCAGTTCAAACCCGTTGGCGGCGGTATCCACCGGCTTAACCGTAGCCCCATATAACTTTACAAGCGGTTCATAACCCGGATAAACCGGCGCGGGAATCAATACTTCGTCCCCGTCGTTGAGCAACGTACGAAGCGTTACCGTCAATGCTTCGGAAGAACCAACCGTAAGGATAATTTCATCTTTACCATACTGTAAATTAAACTGTTCTTTGCAGTATTTCAGCACGGCTTCAATAGTTTCCGGCGCGCCGGTATTGGGCGTATAATAAGTAATATCCCGGTTAATAGCTTCTATTGCTTTGGCTTTTACCGGCGTAGGCGTCGGGAATAAAGGTTGCCCCAAAGTAAGTTTAATAATATCCTGGAATTGATTGCAGTATGAATCAAACTGGCGGATTTTGGAAGTGGCGATTTCCGGTAAATGTTCATTTAGCGTCATAGCAATAATTTTTTAAGTTATTAAAAGGAATAAAACCGTTTTATTTTAAGTAAACAATTAAACGAATACTACAAGTAAATGATGTATATTTATCTACATTCACTATTTAGATATCCCGCAGGGCGTCGATTGGCAGCGGATAATAATGATTTGTTCGACCTTTTCCATGCTGCTGTAAATTTAAAGGAAAATGGATAATTTAGCATGCGGGGCATTTTTTATTGGATGCAAAGGTAAAAAATTATTTGAGAATATACGCAATTAAAATCTTATCGTTGGTTATGCCGGGTGGCGCTATGTTTTTATAATTTTTGTTATTTTGCACTTCGTTAAAAAAACAAGCGACTTCAACACCAAAAACACGAGGACTTTCCCCTGCCTAAGGCGTTGCGACGCCTGAACCGGATGGTGAACAGGGGCGAGTTCTTTTTCCCCTGTTTTACTTATTTCGAGAACATTTTTGACTTTTCATGGTTGCGCGATGAAACCATTGATAATGCGGGCATATATCACCTGTAACCTTTTATAAGGCTAATCGTTCTAATGTAGTTTTGGCATTGCTAATTAAATATATATTTGTATTTTCGCGGCATAAGCAGAAACCATGACTATTGCCTGCATTTGCATTAGCTCATGCTTCGATTAAAGTCAAGCAGTCATTAGGGGAAATTTTACCTCAAGTTCGGCACGGACTCACGTTCGTTTTTAATAATGGCTCAAGCGATTCATTAATGGCTTTACATTTTTACTTATTTACCACTCTCATCATATTTTCATTTGTCTTTCCGGCCTGGGATTTGCTCTTTCAGTTTTCAAGCGGGGTTTTTTATTTCACTTTTTAATCAATGCTCGTATCGGGTTCAAGAAACGGTTGAGCAGACGCAGGTCTTCGGTGATGATTTCGGCCGTGCCTTGCATCTCCTGACTAAAAGCGAGTGTCTTGCCGTAGTTAGTTATTAACTGTTCGGGAAAATCCACTTCCAGCACATAATGCCGCACCTCATTCTGCAAAATGGGAACGAGTGCAATGTTTTTTATCGTTACTTTGACCATGCCATATTCCATATAAGGAAAATTGTCGAACTTAATATTGACCGTTTGCCCAACTTTGACCTTTCCCGCTCCTTGCGGCGGAAGATAAATCTTGCCGGTAATATGCGCCGCATCGCCCGGAACTACGGTGAGCAGCACTTCGCCCGAAAGCACATTCTGGTTCGGCTGCCAGTACTTGGTGAACGTTACCGTACCGTCCACAGGACTGCGGAACAAATACGTCTGTTCCCACGTTCTGAGTTCTGCCTGCAACTGGTCGTACGCATTTATTAGCGCCACCTTGAGTTGGGCGAGCTGTTCCGTCCGTTGCTGTTCCAGATCGAATACAGCTTGCTCCGATTGCAGGATACTCATCTTTTGGGTTTCGAGGTTGGTTTTGGCATTCTCGTAGTCGCGGCGGCTTTGCAGTTGCGCGCTCCTGGCTTTTTCGTACTCTATCGGCGCAATCAGGCGTTGCGACGACAAAGTAGAATCTACCTCAAACAACCTGTCGGCTATTTTTAACTGTTCGCGCATAATGGAAAGTTGCTTCCGGCTTTGCGCCAACATATTTTGCTGTACGGCGATTTGCTTTTCTATCACCTTTAGTTTCCTGCGGTGATAATCTGTTTGCAGAAAATACCGGTAGTCTTCGCAGGCTTTCAAGAAGCTGCTATAAGTGTTTTGCACTGTGCCCAATTGCAAATTGGCCGGCCAGTTGTGTTGATGCAGGCTGTCGTTTGCCGGCTGGAAATTGTCCAGCAGATTCATTAAAGCAAACACGTCCGACATGGAGGCGGGATTTTCTACCACTGCCAGCAGTTGGTCTTTCCGCACATCCTGTTTTTCTTTGACCAGTAAAGTGTCAATGCGCCCTGTGGTCTTTGCCATGATATTAACCGGCAAATTTTCGGTGGTCACCACTACTGGCGCTGAGATAATTTCAGGATACTTGAAAAAATAGCTTCCCACAAATAACCCGCCAATCACAACGAAAATAGCGGCAATGCCCCACCGGATAATCCAACGCGGCGGGCGGCCGAGGATTTCCTGCACTTCCTCAGAACGAAGCTCAATGTTATTTATTTCGGTTGATGGCATGATGGGTGAACATTGGTGAAGCCGCTTCGCGGAAGGATGAATGCGCTTCGCGGCAGGGTAAAAATTGGTAAAACGGGTAAAGGTTGGTGAACATGGGTGAAGATGGTTATTTATTGATGGATTGGATGTAATTATAGATTTTAACACTTAGCGCAAGGTACTGTTCAATCAATTTCAAGCCTGTTTCTTTAGTTATGTATTCCAAAGATGCGGACAAATAGAGTTGAGTGCGCAATTCACCGCACGAGCCCTTTGCTATGTATAAGAACTGGGTGTACTCCTTAATGCTTTTGCGTTCGTGTCCTTCTGCAATATTAGACGGAACGGAAACAGACGCTCGTTGTATTTGGTCTTTAAAGCCAAAATCTTTACACGTTTTCAATGCATCATAAACAGCGGTACAAACTCGCATGGATTCTTTCCATATCTCCAAATCTTCAAATCGAAGCGTTTTTTTCATAATTTCCTGTATTTTATACAAAAATAAACATTTTTTCTCATTTCACTCATCTTCATCTTTTCATCTGGTGAACGCGCTTCGCGCGGTAAATAGGCTTCACCTATTTTCACCTTTTCACCGCGCGTAGCGCATTCACCTTTTCACCTGCCTATGTCCCCAATTCCAGCTGGTTCTTCACCAATTCATAATATTCGCCGCGTCGTGTCGTTAATTGAGCGTGCGTGCCGGTTTCAGTGATTTTGCCTTTGTTTAATACGACTATCTGGTCGGCATTTTTGACTGTGCTCAGGCGGTGCGCTACCACTACGACGGTTTTTCCGGCAAAGAACGGCGTCAGGTTGTCCATAATCATACGCTCATTGTTTGCGTCAAGCGCATTGGTGGCTTCGTCTAAAAAAACAAACACAGGGTCTTTATACACCACGCGTGCTAACAATATTCGCTGCTTCTGCCCCTGACTGAGCCCGTGCCCTTCCTGCCCGATTTTGGTGTTCACGCCCAACGGCAAATTTTCTATCATATCTTTCAGGTTGGCGACTTTCAGTGCGTGGGCAAGGCGTGCACTGTCGATACGCTCGTCGCCGACGGCAATGTTGCGGGCGATGGTGTCCGAGAAAATAAAGCCGTCCTGCATTACCGCGCCGCAGGCATTGCGCCAAAGCTGCTTGCCGAGGGTTTGCAGGTTGGCGTCGCCTACCGCAATTTCGCCCCCTGAGGGCGGATAAAAGCCTAACAGCATTTTTACTAATGTGGTTTTGCCGCTACCGCTCATGCCCACAATGGCGGTGGTTTTGCCTGCCGGGATGTGCAGGTTCAAATCTTTCAACACCGCTTCGGAGTGCGGTCCCTCGTAGTGGAATGAAAGGTTTTGAATGGTGAAACTTTTGTCGTCGGGAAGGAATTGTATTTTGCTTTCCCCGGCTTCTTCTTCGTCGTGGCGGTTATGGATTTCGCCTAAGCGTTCCATACTTATTTTAGCGTCCTGCGCCGACTGGATGAAGCCGATGAACTGCGAAATGGGCGCGTTCAGCTGCCCGATGATATACTGCACCGCCATCATCATCCCCAGCGTCATGTTGCCGGTGATGACGGCCTGCGCCGCAAAGAACGAGATGATAATGTTCTTGGTTTCATTGATGAAGAATGCCCCGCTTTGCTGATACTGGCTCAATGCTAATCCTTTTATGCTGATGCGAAACAGTTTTGCCTGTATGCGTTCCCACTCCCAGCGTTTTTGCCGTTCGCAGTTGTTGAGTTTGATTTCCTGCATGCCGGTGATGAGCTGGTAGAGGTTGCTCTGTTCGGCGGCGCCCTGTGCAAAGCGTTTAAAGTCGAGGTTGCGGCGGCGTTTCAGGAACAGCACAATCCATAATACATACAGTGTGGAGGCAATAAGGAACACTGCCAGCAGGCTCAGGTTATAAAACGCCAGCACGCCCACGAACACCACAAACGACACAAACGAAAACAGCGTGTTCAACGTGGTGGACGTTAAAAACGACTGGATGCGGTGGTGGTCGCCGATGCGCTGCATGAGGTCGCCGATCATTTTGGTATCGAAAAAACCGATGGGCAGCTTCATCAGCTTGAGGAGGAAGTCGGAAATAATCGAAATATTGATGCGGGCGCTGATGTGCAGCAGTATCCACGAGCGGATAAATTCCACGGCGGTTTGCGCGGCAAACAGCGTGAGCTGTGCAATGAGGATAAGCGTTACAAACGACAGGTTGTTGTTGTTGATCCCGTAATCGACAATACTCTGTGTGAGGAACGGGAAGATGAGCTGCAGCAGCGTACCCAGCAGCATACCCAAAAACAGCTGCGCAATGAGTTTTTTGTAGGGGCGCAGATATTTAAGAATAAACGAAAATTTGGTACGGTCGCTTTTTTCGTCGTCCTGCGCATAAAAGTCCGGCGTGGGTTCCAGCAGCAGGGCGATGCCCGTGTCTTCACCATTGCTTCGCGACGCGAGCCAGCCGTTCAGAAATTCCTCCCGCGTGTATTTGATAAGCCCATGCGCAGGGTCAGCGACTTGCACGCGCGTAGCGGCTTCACCCTTTTTACCGCGCGTAGCGCATTTCACCCCGTAAACCACCACAAAATGCCGCTGTTTCCAGTGCACGATACAAGGCAACGGCGCTTCGCACAGTTGCTCAAAGGTAATTTTTACGCCGGTGGTGCGGAAGCCAATTTTCTCTGCCGCTTCGCTGATACCTAATAACGACACCCCCTCGCGCGTGAGAAAGCAGTTGTCGCGCAGGTGTTCCAGCCGGTAGTTCTTGCCGTAGTATTTGGCAATCATTTGCAAACAGGCGGGACCGCAGTCCATGGCGTCAAGCTGATGGGTGAAGGGGATGGACATATTTAATTATTGCCTTGTAGCTATTAGTAAATTCAGCATTTTTTCCAAATCTTTTACAGAAAAGTTATGATACTGGTAATCACCACTAATAGGATAAGGTATATCCGGTAAAAAGCCTCTG
>JAITKG010000137.1 GCA_031278495.1 Prevotellaceae bacterium
GTGCAATTCCGCCTGCCGCAGGACTCATATAGCGCATTGGACGAAATGGTGCGGCACGTCGAAGGCATTGTGCAATCGTTGGAATTGCCCTACCGTATTATCAAACTGTGCGGCGGCGACATGAGCTTCACTTCCGCACTCACATTCGACTTCGAAGTATTCTCTGCCGCACAGGAACGGTGGCTCGAAGTAAGCTCGGTATCCAACTTTGAATCGTTCCAGTCCAACCGGTTGAAATTGCGTTACCGTGACGAAACGAAGAAAACGCAATTGGCGCATACCTTGAACGGCAGTTCGCTGGCGTTGCCGCGCATCGTTGCCGCACTGTTGGAAAACAACCAATGTCCCGACGGTATCCGCATTCCCAAAGCGTTACAGCCTTATACCGGCTTTGAGTGGATAGGAAATAACACGAATTAAAGTGAATTTTGACAAATAACACCAAAATAAAAAAAACTGCCGCCCCTGTGGAGCGCGTGATCATGGGCATTGATCCGGGAACGACGGTCATGGGATACGGCATTGTCAGCGCATCGGGAAATGTAGTGAAATTAGTGGTGTTGGGAACATTGGTATTATATAAATACGACGACCATTATACCAAACTGCAACGTATTTTCGAGCGCGTTACACAGTTGATCGACGAGTACAAGCCCGGCGAACTGGCGATTGAAGCGCCTTTCTACGGGAAGAATGTGCAGTCGATGTTGAAACTGGGACGCGCACAAGGTACGGCAATTGCAGCGGCATTGGCGCGGCAGGTGCCTATTACCGAATATGCACCGCGAAAAATAAAACTGGCAATCACCGGACAGGGCGCGGCGTCGAAAGAACAGGTTGCAAAAATTTTGCAGAACCTGTTAAAGATAAAAGAACTTCCGAAAGACTTGGACGCCACCGACGGCTTGGCAGCCGCCATGTGCCACTTTTTTCAGGGCAATCGTCCGGTAGCCGGAAAATCTTACAAAAGCTGGAAAGACTTTGTCGGCAAAAATCCGGAGAGAGTGAAAAAATAAAAATTTTTCGTGGTTTTATAAATTCAGCGCTACCGCAATTGTTCATATTTCGTAACGTTTATATGGTATGTGGGGACGGCAGCGCCGGCGCATCTTCATCTTGTATTTTTACAGACGCTCGTCCTGCCCCTTTCAAAATAAAATTTCGTTGGAATTTCATTTATGCAAATGCAATAATCAGGAAAAAGTAGTAAATTTGTAGCCGAAAAACTTGGTAGCGTGTTGAGATTTTTTATATACATAGCCGGTAGCGGTATTTTTTTATCTTTTTTATTTTCGTCATGCAGTTCTACCCGCTATTTAGCGGAAGGCGATTATTTACTGGCGAAAAATGAAATTCATATCACCGGCAATACGTCCATAACGAAAAAAAAAATTCTTCCATATATCCGGCAACAAGCCAACAGGCCTTCGTTGCTTAATATCAAACTTTATTTGGGTATCTACAATGCCAGCCCGAAATGCGACAGTTGCTGGCTGGGCGAGGCAATGAAAAAAATCGGTGAAGCGCCTGTGGTACTTGATTCTTCGTTGGTGAGCAGCAGCGTGAATAATATCGGGCAATACCTCCGTTCACTGGGTTACTACGGGGCTACGGTGAAAGATACGGTGGTTTATCACCGGCACAAGGCGAAAGTGACGTATTCCGTTGCGCCCGGCGAACAGGTTTTACTGAACAATATCCGCTACCAGATACAAGACAGCATCCTCCGCCCGTTTATACTGGGCGATACGGCGCACAGCCTGCTCGCAAAAGGGCTGCCGCTGTCATTGCAACTGTTGGAACAGGAACGCGAGCGTATCGAAACTTTCATGCATACCAAAGGGTTTTCATCGTTCAACCGCACGTTAATTTCCTACGACGCCGATACGTTGGCAGGCAATAACCGCGCAGATATAACCGTTCTTTTAAACCTGAACGAACCGCCGGAAATCATTGATTCCATAGGATACCGAAAACGGTTCCGTATACGCACCGTAAAAATTTACACGCAATACGACGCTGTGGAAGCGTCCACCGATACCAGTTACATGCGGGGCTATACGGAGGCGCTCGCCAAACAATCCGGCGCGGGTAATATTTATGTATTGTACCGCGGGCAACAACCGGTGCGTACCAACGTATTGTTGGACGCCAACACCATTGAGCCGGGCGATTATTACAACGGCGACAAAAATGCGCAAACCTATGCGAATTTTTCCAACCTGCGTTTGTTCCGGATTATTGCCATCAACTTCCAAAAAGCGCCCGCCGCCGGCGATACAGTGATAGATTGTACCATTCAGCTTACGCCCGGCGCTGCGCAAGGTTTTAAAATAAATATGGAAGCCTCCATGAGCAGCTTGGGGTTACTCGGTCTGTCGCCGGCGTTGAGTTATCATCATCGCAATATTTTCAAGGGAGCGGAATGGTTAAACCTTAGCCTGTCCGAGAACTTCCAATTCGACCCGTTCCACATTGACGACAACAGAAAACGTTCTAACGAATTGGGCGTATCGGGAACTATTGGCGCGCCCAAATTTTTCTTTCCCTTTATCCACCGGTATTTTAATACGTATTCGCCGCAAACGGAATTTACGACTTCTTATAATTACCAATTACGACCGGAATATACGCGCAATTCGCTGGCATTCCTGCTGGGTTACAACTGGCGAACAAAACCGCAATTTTCGTATGCGGTAAATTTGCTCAACCTGAATATTGTCAAGCTATTTAACATGAGCGAGGAATTTTACCGTTCCACATTAAGCGACCCCTATTTGCGCAACCGGTACGAAGACCACTTTGTATTGGGCGCCAATGCTTCTTTTTTGTACAGCACCCGCCAAGCGTCGAACAAGTCCAATTCTGTGCAATTACGTTGGACTATCGGTTCGGCAGGCAATTTATTAAGCCTGTTTAATAAATTATTACCTTACAGTTCCGAAAACAGGAATTATTTGATAGGAGGAACGCCTTACTCGCAGTACCTGAAAACCGATGTGAACTTTTCTCATTATTTGGTGCTAAATGACAAACACACCTTTGCCTACCGCATATTTGCAGGCGCCGGGCGCGCCTATGGCAATTCTATTTCGTTGCCTTATGAAGAAGTGTATTATTCCGGCGGCGCGTACAGCCTGCGGGGATGGCAATCGCGCACCGTAGGACCGGGCGCCGCAGCAATGGACACTACATTTTCCATTCCCAACCAGGTGGGCGATTTCAAGCTGGAAGCCAATATTGAATACCGTTTCAAAATCGGCGGGATATTCGACGGCGCATTGTTCTTGGACGCCGGCAACGTATGGTCGTTGAATTATGCGGAAGCGAATGAACTGGCGGTACTCAATGCCGCTACATTTTTAAAGCAAATAGCCGTGAACACCGGTTTCGGGCTTCGCCTGAACTTTGATTTCCTTATTATCCGGTTTGACGTTGGCGCTAAACTTTATGAACCGCGCCTTTACAGCGGTTGGGTGAATGCACCTAATATTTTATCGCTACAAAACCTGTCGCTGCATTTCGGCGTCGGATACCCGTTCTGACGGCACACGGGGAACGGGAGCTGTCGCCAATGCGCTTGCCGCGACTTACAACTTACGACTAAAACAAGTTGTTCATGTAGCGCATTACTTCCTCGTAGCTTTTTTGCTTCGGTTCCTGTTGTTCTTCGATAGATATACTTTGTGGCTTTTAGGGCAATAATAACAAAGGTATGAAGGATTTTCGGGAATGTAAAAAAACATTTTTGACATAAACGCTACAATTTTTTGATATTGCCGGGAAAATTTGACATAAACGCTACGAAGATTTGTTGTGGAACACTTGCAATATTAAAATTATTGTTGGAACTTTGCAGCCAATATTAACAAAAAAACATATTATTATGAAAAGGACACTGATATTAGCCATCGTAAGTATGGCAGGTTTCGCCACCACGTTTGCCCAGACGGCAGACACTACCGTTAAATTTACCGAAACAACGCACGACTTCGGGGAATTGCTGCAAAGCAACGGTCCGCAAACGTATGCGTTTGAATTTACCAACACCGGCAGCGAACCTGTGTTGATTCAAAATGTACAGCCGTCATGCGGTTGCACTACTCCGGGCTGGACAAAAGAGCCGGTAGAACCCGGGCAAACAGGCGTCGTGCAGGCTACCTACAATGCCGCAGCGGTTGGTCCATTCAACAAATCGCTTACGGTTACCACAAACAGCACGCCCAGTACCATTATTTTATACATTAAAGGGAAAGTCATTGCCGGTGAATCTGCGTCGGTAGAATGACGGCGTACGGTGAACGGAGCTCGAGGCACGTTCACTCTTAGAAAAGACCTGCTGCATGGAAATGTAGCGGGTCTTTTCTATATGTATAAATTATGAGTTGTTGATACCTGCCATTATTCATAATTTATAATTTATTATTCGTTGGCTCGCAGCAGCAGATGCCTCTGCTCCGCACGCTCGTTCTTCGCACGCGCTCCGGTTGGGACGACGTGCAGCGGGCGCAGCCCTTGTTTGTCGTGTAGCGTGTGCCGCGTAAAGCGCTCCGTTCACCGTGCTTTGCGCGAAGCGATCTGTGCGCCAAAAATCAGGGCGTATGTTTTCATTTGTTTGGTCATAGCCAACAGTCCGTTGGCGCGGGTGGGGGACAGGTTTTCTTTTAATCCGATGGTTTCGATAAACGACAGGTCGGCGTCTAAGATGTCTTGGGGCGTCTGTCCCGAAAGCACGCGCACCAGTAGCGACACAATGCCTTTGGTAATAATGGCGTCGCTGTCGGCGGCGTAGTATACCCGCCCGTTTTCGAACCGCGCATCCAGCCACACCCGCGACTGACAACCGCTAATCAGGTTTTGTTCCACTTTGTTTTTTTCGTCGAATGGCGGCAATAATTTTCCCAGTTCAATCAGGTGTTCGTACTTGTCCATCCAGTCGTGGAACGATGCAAATTCTTCGATTACCTGCTGCTCTATTTCTTCAATACGCATAATAATAAAATTAGTGTAGGGCATGCCGGGCTTACTCTTCCGACCGTTCTATGCGGACGCCTACAGTCCCGACGCCCGGCAATTTTTCGTGCCGCATCAGGTGGGCGATGCGAAACCGGTAGTCGCCATATTGCCGGAACCGGACGCCGGTGCGGAATTCCAGCCGGCTGTCGATCCATCGCCCGCCGGTTTTCCCGTTCCATTTCCCGTTGTCCATGAGGCGGTATTCCACCGTGTCGCAGGCGGTAATGCCCGACGGTGCGGTAGTGGCTACCGAGAGGATGATGTTGTTGTACGGGTAATCGTCCGTATAGCGCAAGGTGAGCAAAACCGTGCAATACGAGAGGGTGTCTTCTACCGGCAATGTTACCGGAATGATACTGTCTTTGTGCCACGTTGCCTGTGGAATATTTATTTGTTGTTCCACCATGCCGTTGTATTCGCACGAAATGCAAAAGAGCGCTATCACAGCGGTGAAGATACTACTTTTGAGTATTATTTTCATGATGGTTGGATGACTTTTTGCCGAATGGTTTATTCCGGCGTTGCCGGTTCTGTTTGCGGCGGTTTTTTTTCTTTTTGTCAAAACGGGTGATGCTGTCTTCGCCTACGGTGTCTTTGAAAGTGGCAGGTTGTTCCTGCTTTGTTGCGCTTTTTGTCAAGGCGGGAATTTTAGCGCCTTGACAGTTCAATGCAACAAATTCTTTTACGCGTGCTACCGGGATACCTGTTAATTCGCCGTTTCCGGCGGCGTCGGGCGTAAAAAACATGACGCCTTTCAGCACGTCGGTTTTTTGCAGGAATAATTGCCCGTCCACCGTTTCCAGCGGGGCGGTTACTTTCGGGAAATCTTTTTGCACATCAATATATAAAGCTACTTCATGGTTCAGGCAGCATTTCAGTTTGCCGCATTGCCCGGTCAGTTTTTGCGGATTGAGCGCAAGTTCCTGCCAGCGCGCGGCATTGGCATTGACGGTAGAAAAGCCCGACATCCATTGCGAACAGCAGAGTTCGCGACCGCACACACCCAATCCCCCGATGAGTCCGGCTTCCTGCCGTGCGCCGATTTGCCGCATTTCAATGCGGATATGGAATTCGGTTGCCATGAGTTTTATCAATTCCCGGAAATCGACCCGTTCGTCGGCTATGTAATAAAATATGGCTTTACTGCCGTCGCCTTGAAATTCCACGTCGCCGATTTTCATGTCCAATTTCAGGTTTGCCGCCAGTTGCCGCGATTTAATCATGGTCGTGTGTTCGCGGGCGATAGCGTCCTGCCATTTTTCGATGTCAAATGGTTTCGCTTTCCGGTAAATTTTTTTGAAGTCATACATGCCCGGCGTGATTTTTTGCCGCATCATCTGCCGCCGCACTAACTGCCCCGCCATGTTAATAATGCCTATATCATGCCCTGAGGCGGCTTCCACCGCCACAATATCACCGGCTGCCAATGGCAGTTTATTGACGTTTTTGTAAAATCCCTTGTGGGTATTTTTAAACCGGATTTCAAAAATATCCTGCAGTTGGTAGTTGTCCGGAAGATTGTCCAGCCAATTGTAGTTGGACAATTTGCAACAGCCGGGACACATCGCTACATTCCATTCTTTCTGTCCGGTTTGTTGTTTGCGGCAACCGCGTTCGCAGTCATTTGTGTATATACAGTGCGTTTTCATTACAGTCATTTTTTCCGGTGAATGCAAAGATACGAAAAAGTTGTTGATTGGCGGCGCAGTCCTGCCGGCGGCAGTTATGGAATGGAGCGCAAAACATTTTGCCTCCTGCTTCCCGTATCAATTTTCAGGCGTGAATGCAGGTATGGGCATAGCCGGCGGATGCTTGATGATATACGTACCCAATTCATAAAAAGAGGTGAACTGGCGCTCTTCGCCGGAAAAATAGTAGTCAATGGTCAGTTCTGTTTTTTTTATGTTCAGCGTGATTTTTGGCAGGCCTTCACGCAGCATGCGGGGATTTAATACACATTTGTAGCCCCACCGCGCCAATGCTTGCCGTATTCGTTGCGGGTCGTTTTTTGTGTAAACGGCGATTTCCCCATAGGTAATATTTTTAGGACGGAAGTCGCCGGAGTAAGCGCTGTATTCCACATTCGTACTGTTGAACAATTCCCTAATCGCCCGTTGAATAACGTTATCTTCCGGAGCGCCTTCGAAAACGTCCGCCGAAGCTATTAACCATAATTTGTCGGCAGTGTGGGTGGCGAGTGAAATATCGTGCGTCGAATAAATAATGGTCTTATGCCGGTTGTGCGCCAGCCGCTGCAATAATGCCAACGTTTCGTATTTATTGGGCATGTCTAAGTAAGCGGTAGGTTCGTCGAACAGCACAATGGGCGTGTCCTGTACTAATGTGCGGGCAATCATTACCCGCTGGCGTTCGCCGTCGCTTAAAGTGTTTACATTGCGCCAAGCCATAGCGCGCAAACCCACCAGTTCCAAAGCTTCCAAAACCTGGTATTTGTCTTCTTCGTTCAAACGCCCCATCCTGCCGGTATAGGGATAGCGTCCCATAGCCGCCAAATCAAATACTTTTAAATAGGGAACGGCTACCGGTTCGGTTGATACAAAGCTGATGATTTTGGCTAATTCATTGCGCGAATAATTGGAAAGCGGTTTCCCGCACAGGAATATTTTTCCATCAATCGGTTTTTGCAAACCGGCAATAGTGCGCAGCAAAGTGCTTTTTCCCGCGCCATTCAAGCCGACCAATGCCAACAGTTCGCTGCCTGTGGTGGAAAGGTGCATGGGGCGTGTAATAGCGCCGGTGTAGCCGCTTGAGCGCCGCCGGTAACCAATCATCAATTCCTGTATGTCAATTGTTTTTTTCATCAATAATTGCGTTGGTTGCGGAAAATAATAGCTATAACAACAGGGATACCCATCAGGGCGGTTACGGTATTCAGCGGTAATATGCTGCCGGTTCCGGGCAATTGCGAAATCACATCGCACAATAGCATCATGCACGTACCAATCAAGATGGAAGCGGGAATAAGGACACTGTGGTTGGCATCGCGGAACGTCATGCGCGCCACATGCGGAACGGCAATCCCGACAAAGCCGATAGGTCCGCAGAAAGCGGTAACCGTGCCGGCGAGCAATCCTGCACTGATGAAAATAACGGCGCGTGCGCGGCGCACATTCATGCCGATGCTTTGGGCATACGTGTCGCCGGGCAGCAGTGCATTCAGGTTTTTTATAGAAAAAATTGCCAGTAATAACCCGGCAACCACAGCCATGAGCAATAGCGACAACTGTTGTGGCGACACATTACTGAAACTTCCCATAGTCCACAATACATACGTTTTTAGTGCGGATGCGGAACTGAAATATTGCAGGACGCCTACAATTGCCGAAGCTGCGCCGCCAATCATTATTCCGAAAATTAAAATGGTCATGTTATTGCGCAAGCGTATCGAAGCCGACAGGATAAATCCCAAAATAATCATTGCGCCTGTCCAGCCTGCCGCCGCTACGCCGAAATCTTTCAGCCAAAGCAGGACGCCCGATACCGCTAACGACCCTGTTCCCAAAACAAACAACGCTACGCCCAAACCCGCGCCGGAGCTAATGCCCAATACATAGGGATCGGCTAACGGGTTCCGGAAAACTGTTTGCATCAGCAGGCCGCTTACCGCTAAAGCCATACCCACCAATGTTGCCACGATAGCTTTCGGTAACCGGAAATATAAAATTATTTGTTCAACGGTAGGCGGCAAATCCTCGCTGCCGCTTAAAGCCATCCATACTTCTTTTGCAGAAATAGCCACCGATCCCAAAAAAATATCGGCAAAAAATAAAATAATGGACAATAATGTTAGCGCGGCAAAGAGTAATATGTGTTTTTGTGCAGGTTTTTTCATAAAGCGAGTGCAAAGATACATATTTTTTTATACATTAGGCATA
>JAITKG010000022.1 GCA_031278495.1 Prevotellaceae bacterium
GATGCGGTAGCGAATCAGCCCCTGATGCGGTAGCGAATCAGCCCCTGATGCGGTAGCGAATCAGCCCCTGATGCGGTAGCGAATCAGCTCCCTGATGCGGTAGCGAATCAGCCCCCTGATGCGGTGGCGAATTAGCCCCCTGATGCGGTAGCGAATCAGCCCCCTGATGCGGTAGCGAATCAGCCCCCTGATGCGGTAGCGAATTAGCTCCCTGATGCGGTGGCGAATTAGCCCCCTGATGCGGTAGCGAATCAGCCCCCTGATGCGGTAGCGAATTTGCCCCCTGAACCAACAGGAATTATAAATTTAGCGCTTAGCACTGGCGCGCCAGCCACTTTCAACTTTCAACTTTCAACTGCACCGGCTGATGTGGAGATGTGAAGATGTGGAGATGAGGCAGCACTAACCGTTAACCGTTAGCCGTTCGCCGTTAGCCGCGCAAGAAGAGTTAAGAACTAAGAGTTGGGCTGCGCCGGCTGCAACTTTCAACTGCCCCGCGCGCCTCTAACTACATACAAAGGTGCTCCAGTACAATTTTCCCGCCGATAGCAATGAGGATAACGCCGCCGATCAGTTCGGCGCGGGAGCCGGTGCGCTTTCCCAGACAGTTACCGCCCCGCAGCCCGGCAAGCGCCACCGCAGCGGTAATCAGGAACACCAGCGCGCTTTCCATTATCAAGCCGGACAGCGGCAAATGCACTAATGCCAGACTCACGCCCACCGCTATGGCGTCAATGCTGGTTGCCAATGCCACAATAAGCAATACGCGCCTGTTTTGTAAATTGACCGTATGCGCTGTTTCTTTTTCAAAACTTTCCAAAATCATTTTTCCGCCGATGAACGCCAACAAAGCAAAGGCTATCCAATGGTCGAACGCCGCGATACAGGCGCTTACCGGCGCGCCCAGCAACCAACCCGCAACGAGCATGAGGGTTTGCGCAAACGCCAACACTACGGCAATTTTTATCCTGCCTGCCGCCGTGTGCTCCACCCCTGCTCCGCCGGACAGCGATACGGCAAACGTATCGAAACATAAGCCCAGAGCTAACAGGAACAAGGAAGGAAAAGACATTTTGTTTGTAGTTAGAGGAGTTAAAGAAGTTTGCGCTACAGTAACCTTTAAATTTTTAAATATTGAAATCTTTAAATATTTTCCCCGCTGGCGAGGAGTTCTTTTGCGTTGTCTATGGCGGCTTGCGTGATGTTTTGCCCGCTCAGCATTTTGGCAATTTCCATGATACGTTCATCGGCGCAGAGTAATTTCATCCGCGTAACGGTAGCGCCGGCAGCGTCCAGTTCCTTGTACACTACAAAATGCGCATTCCCTTTGCTGGCAATCTGCGGCAGGTGCGTAATGTTTATCACCTGCATGTTTTTCGACAATCCGTAAATAATCGACCCCATTTTATCCGCCACTTCGCCGGAAACGCCGGTATCAATTTCATCAAAAATAATGGTAGGCAAACCAGAACCCTTTACCAGCAGTGATTTCAAGCATAACATCAACCGCGATATTTCACCGCCCGACGCTACGCGCGAAATTTCCTGCGGCATAATTTCTTTGTTTGCCGAAAAAAGAAATTGTACCGTATCGTTGCCGACGCCCGTAAAAGATTCCGTTCCGGTAATGGAAATGGTAAATACCGCATGGGGCATGCCAAGCAAGCGCAGCATCCCCGTGATGTATTGCGTAACGGAAGGGGTTATTTCTTTCCTGTGCTGCGAAAGTTGCGCCGCCTGTTCTTTTACCTGTGCAAGCTGTTGCGCGCTTGCTGCCTGCAATTCCGCCAATTGCCGGTCATAATTTTCAATGGCATAAATATTATTTCCCAACTGCTCTTGCAATACCAACAAAGCGTCTACCGAATCAACCCTGTGTTTTTGCTGCAAAGCGTAAATGGTATTTAAGCGGCTTTCCACGAATGCCAGCCGGTTGGCGTCGGTCGCTATTTTTTCGTTGCCCGATGCGATTTCACTTGCCACATCGCGCAATTCCACACGGCAGGAAGCAATGCGCTCCGCTAATGCCGCCGCTGCCGGCAGGACAGCCGCAATGCGCTGCAAACTTTGCCCCGCATCGCGCAGCAGGTTATCTACCGAATTTTCGTCCTCCTGCAACAATGCGCAGCCTTTTGCCAATGCCAATTTTATTTCTTCCGCATGGGTAAGTTGCGCCAATTCGTCTTCCAGCTCCTGCTGCTCGCCGGGTTTCAGTTGCACCGTTTGCAATTCGTTGTACTGGAATTGCAAATAATCATAATCGGCTTTACTGCGGGCTGCCTTGTCTTGCAAGGCTTGCCATTGGGCACAGGTGGTTTTGTATGCAGAAAAAATTTTGCGGTACTGCTGCAACCGTTCATTGTTTCCCGCTTGTGCATCCAGCACTGCCATTTGGAAAACAGAAGAATTAAGTATTAAATTCTGGTGTTGCGAATGAATATCAATTAACCGCTCGCCCAGTTCTTTCAATACATTCAAGGTAACCGGCACATCATTTACAAAGGCACGCGACTTGCCGCCCGGCACAATCATTCGGCGAAGCGTAACGACAGGCGCGTAGTCTATATCATTTTCTTCAAAAACCGTTGACAGCCCATAGCCATCTATGGAAAATTCGCCTTCGACCACGCAATTTTTCGTATCGTCTTTGAGCGCGGACGTATCGGCGCGTTGCCCCAAAATAAGCGACAGCGCCCCCAACAAGATAGATTTCCCTGCGCCGGTTTCGCCCGTAATAATGCTCAAACCTCCCGAAAACGTAATATGCAATTTATCTATCAATGCATAATTTTCTATGGTCAGCGATTGCAACATGGGAAGACAAAAGTTAAGGGTTAAGAGCGCCGGCGTCAGCGTATAATTTTTAATTATTCTTGACGCGCAAGCCCGCTTCTTTACGCATCTCGTTTAATTTATTGTTCATTATTCATTAAAAAGAGTTGGTAGTTTCTTTTAGTTTTTTATACTTTTGTTCATTGGCTTTGTCAATTTCCGTGAGGATTTGATAAACGCGGTTACGGTCCTGCTGCGGCGCTTCCGAAAAAATATTGACTATTTCGTCGGCTTTGGCGTCAAAAAATAATTTCAGGAAAAACAGATACGGGTCGGGACGTTCACGGTACACCCGTTGAATATCCAATAAGGCATTTAACACTTCATCGCGACCGTCGGCTATCTGTTCGCTCATGCGGTCAAGCCCCATGCGGTGGTATTTATAGTATGCGCCGCGTTCCAAGTTGTATTTGGAATTTAATATATTTTCAATCATCCAGTAGCGGTTATTTCGTGAGCCGTCGTAGGGTTTCCAGCCGCTTTCCGTTGCATTTTGCGCAAGCGATATGATTTGTTCCGCTTTTTTAAACCATTCCGTACCGCCCCGCAGCGAAAAGGTATCATAGTCCAAACCCACGATTACGTAAGCATAGAACGCTATTAACGACGACAACGGCGAATACTGGTTTTCGTTAAATTCTATTTTATCGTATTCGATGTACCGGAACGCAATATCATTATCCATAAAATTAAACACCGGCGAGGTATAGGCGCTGCCATACACCGGACGGCTCAACTGCACTTGCAGCGAGCCTTTGAAATCACTTGCGCCGATTTGTTCATTGATGGTTATAAAAATAGAGCATTCAATCCGTTCATCGGTAGCGTACACATGTGGCGTCCATGCCGTATTGTTTATAAATTCGTACAAATCCCGTTGCAGCGTATTAAATATGGATTTATTGGTGCCCTGTATCCGTGCAGAATTGACGCTGATATTGCAACGCAGTTCTTGCGCCTGCAAATTTATTGCCCACAAAAAAATAACCAGAAAACTAATTTTTTTCATCTTTTATATATTTAGCCGCAAGTTGCAAGTCGTAACAAGCATAGTGGCGTCAGCCACATCATCGCATCATCGCATCTTCACATCTTCACATCAACACATCTTCACATCAACACATCATCGCATCAACAACCGCGTCAATAATAATTTCGGCAACCTTTTGTTTCGGCAGTAACGGACAGGTTGCAATAGCTCCGTCTTTTTTGATGATGGTAATTTTATTCGTATCGCTGCCAAATCCCATGCCCTCGTCATTCAAAGAATTCAGCACAATCATGTCGAGGTTTTTGGTTTGTAATTTCTTTTGGGCATTGGTTAATTCGTCGCCGGTTTCCAACGCAAATCCCACCGTCAATTGATTTTTCCGCTTTTGTTTCCCTACTGCGGCAGCAATATCTACCGTAGGTTTTAAGGCTATAAGCAAGGGTTCTTTTTCCCTTTTGATTTTGTGTGTTGATTTTTTTTCCGGCGTATAATCCGCTACTGCCGCACAGAAAATCGCGACGTCTACGCTGGCAAAATGTTCGGTAACGGCTGCATGCATCTCCGCCGCCGCAGTAACACGCACCAATTCGACTCCTTTCGGAACAGGCAGCGACGTGGGACCACTTATTAACAGGACTTGCGCACCGCAGTTTGCAAGGCTTTCAGCGAGCGCATATCCCATTTTTCCTGATGAATGATTGCCGATAAACCGCACCGGGTCTATTGCTTCGTATGTAGGACCTGCCGTTACAAGGACTGTTTTACCGGCTAATGATTTTTTTTTTACGAATAACTGCTCAATAAAAGCCGCTATCCGTTCGGGTTCTTCCATACGTCCCTTTCCTTCCAACCCGCTTGCCAGTTCGCCTGCCGGAGGTTCGATAATATGAACGCCGCGTTTTTGCAATGTTTGCAAATTGTTTTGCGTCGCCGGATGATTCCACATATCCATATCCATTGCCGGCGCGGCTATTACCGGGCAGCGCATGGACAAATACGTTGTGAGCAGCAGGTTATCAGCTATGCCATGCGCCATTTTCGCGAGCGTGTTTGCCGTAGCCGGCGCCACAACATAAGCGTCAGCCCATAAACTAAGGCTCACGTGGTTGTTCCAATCACCGTTTTCAGGATTGTAAAACTCCGCCAGTACCGGATGTTTTGACACGGTAGCCATAGTAAGCGAGGTGATGAAATGCTTTGCCATAGGCGTCATGACTACACGCACTTCGGCGCCGTCCTTCACTAATGCACGCACAAGGGCAGCGGCTTTGTATGCAGCGATACCGCCGCTTACGCCTACTAATATGTGTTTGCCCTTTAACATGTACATGATGTGAAGATGTGAAGATGCGGCTTACGGCTTACTCTTTACTTTCTTCAATTTTCCGGTAGTAGATTTTCCCTTCCTCAAATTCCTTGATTGCTGTCAAAGTTGGTTTCGGCAAGCGTTCAAACTGGCGCGATAATTCTATTTGTTCGCGGTTTTCAAACGTTTCTTCCAACGTGTCGGAATAGCCGGAAAATTCTTCCATCCGGTGGTTTAATTCCTGCTTTATCTCAGCAGCAATCTGATTAGAACGTTTGGCAATAATCATTGTAGCTTCATAAATATTGCCTGTTTTTTGCGACATTTTATTAAGATCGCGGGTAATGGTGTTATTCACCGTTTGAGAGTGTCTTTCCATATTATTTTTTATCTATTTGTTCTTCTTTTTCTTCTTCCGTTTCCGGCATTGCGGCAGTTTCATCGCCTAATTCTTTCAGGGCGCCCGCATTCATCCTGTCCACTTCCTTGCGGTATTTTGAATCGGGATATTCACTGATAAAATTGTAATATTCATCAATGACCGCCTGAAAACGGTCTTTTTGCAAATGGCGGAAACTGTTTTCCGCATATTTGTAAGCCGAAGCGACCAGCAAATACAATATTTCTTCACGATACCGGCTATTGGGGTGGTCTTTCAACGTGGTGCGCAGCGCGGTTGTCGCCGCTTTGTAGTTTTCTATGTGGTAATATAATTTTGCCGATTCATACTGTTTTTCGTCTAATCGTTGTTCCAAATCTTCTTTTATTTTCGAACATTCTTCCTTGTATTGCGTCGCCGGGAAATTATAAAAAAACTCTTCAATAGCCGTCAATACTTTGTATGTAGGCGTTTGGTCTAATTCATAACGATGCGTTTGCGCATACAAGCTTTTTATGCGCAACGCGGTAGCTTCTTCAACAAACAGGCTGCGCGGAAAGGTCGTACGGAACTGTTCAAAATAATATTCCGCCGTATACACATCGCCCCACAAGTAATAACTTTTTGCCAATAAAAAATGCAAACTGTCGTCTTGCTTGGTGCCTCTGTAGAACATGCCTGCCTGGTCGAACAGGGTCGCCGCTCGTTCGTATTTTCCCGCATGGTAATAGTCTTTTGCCGCCCGGTATTTCAATTCATAATCGGCGCTTTTGAGGATTTTATCGTATTGTGTAGTACAGCCGGACGCCAGCAGCAACCAACCGGCGGCAAGCAGTAAACCGTAATAGCGTATCATTATTCTGCACATATTATTGTTCCATTAAAAATCGTTCCGCATCAATAGCCGCCATGCAACCGGATGCGGCGGCAGTAATGGCTTGTTTATAGGAAGTATCTTGCACATCGCCGGCGGCAAATACGCCCGGCACATTGGTGTGCATGGTTTTTCCTTTGGTTATGATATAACCCTGTTCGTCCGTTTCCACATACTTTTTGAATATACCGGTATTCGGGTGATGACCGATAGCCAGAAAAAAACCGTGAATATCAATTTTCTTTTCCGTACCGTTCTTATGTTGCAGCAGCGCGCCATGCACGCCGGCTTCGTCGCCCAACAGTTCTTTAGTAGTATGTTCCCAAAGGATTTCAATCTTCGGATTCGACAATACGCGTTCCTGCATGGCTTTGGAAGCGCGTAATACATTGCGGCGCACAATCAGGTACACTTTGCGGCAGATGCCCGCCAAATAGGTAGCTTCTTCGCAAGCCACATCGCCGCCGCCGACCACCGCCACATCTTTATTCCTGTAAAAAAAACCATCGCATGTGGCGCAGGCTGAAACGCCCTGCCCGCGATACTTCGTTTCCGACGCCAAACCCAAATACTTTGCCGTAGCGCCGGTAGCGATGATGAGTATGTCAGCTTCGAGCGTTTTATTTTCATCGACGGTTATCTTGAAAGGCCGTTGCGACAAATCCGCTGCCGTTACCGCGCCGGAACGAATATCCGCGCCAAACCGCAATGCCTGCGCCTTGATATCTTCCATCATCGTTTGCCCGGAAATACCCGCCGGATAGCCCGGAAAATTTTCTACTTCGGTGGTGGTTACCAACTGCCCGCCCGGCAATGCGCCTTCGTACAGCACAGGGAACAAGTTAGCGCGCGAAAGATAAATCGCTGCCGTATAACCCGCAGGCCCGCCGCCGACAATCAAACACTTCACTTTTTCTGTTTCCAAACTCATCTTACCTATCTTATAAAGCCTGCAAATGTACAAAAAAAATTCCGGTTGCGAAAATGGATTTTGCGAGGAGGCGTGAACTGCACCGCCTTACTCTCTTTGAGCAGCATTCAAAAATTTCAAGATTTCAAAATTTAATGTTTCAAAGTGGTGCATGGAAAGAAATTTTAAATCGCAACAGCATTGCAGCAGCCCGCTGGGCATAGCTGTATGGGAAAACAGTATTTTTTGCTTCCTTGTTATTCT
>JAITKG010000031.1 GCA_031278495.1 Prevotellaceae bacterium
AAGAGCGAAACGCCCGTTGAACGTTTCCGCTCCGACGGCTACACCCGCCTGAGCCTCGTGCTGTGCAGCGCCGGCGTTGTGCTGCTGGGCATTTTAAGCGTGGTATACGAAAAAATCAATTTGTTCAGTTTCGGAATATAAAAATAATTAAAACCATTATTTATTATGAAAATAAATACATTTTTCAGTCGGTTTGTTCCCCATGGGAATAAATTCTATCCTATCCTCAGCGATATGTCGGCAAATATTCTTGCTTGCTCGGAAATATTTATCGAGTTAACAAAAACCGCCGACAAGGAAGCGCGCAAAGAAGTTTACAAGCGCATTAAAACAT
Source organism: Prevotellaceae bacterium (assembly GCA_031278495.1). GTDB lineage: Bacteria > Bacteroidota > Bacteroidia > Bacteroidales > UBA932 > JAIRKX01. The sequence goes on from JAITKG010000031.1 coordinate 335, forward strand.
TAGAGACAAAAGGCGACCAAATATTAGGTCTCCTTTTCGACGAATTGAACAACACTTTTATTACGCCTTTCGACAGGGAAGACCTGAATGCGTTGGGTGAAAAACTGGACGACGTACTCGACAGCATGAACAGCGCCGCAAAAAGGGTCGTGATGTATCAACCCAACCGCCTTCCGGAACAATCGGTGGAATTAGCCGTATTGTTGAAAAAAAGCTGCGAATTGATACAAAATTCGGTCGGCGAGTTGGACACCATGAAAAAAAGCCCGAAATCGGTAAAGAAAATTTGTTTGCAACTGCACGACATGGAAAATCAAGCCGACGACGTGTACGAACATTTTATTACCCATATTTTCGAAACCGAAACAAACGGTATTGAACTTATCAAACTCAAGGAAATTATGCAGGAAATAGAACGCGCTACCGACAAAGCCGACAGCGTTGGAAAAATTATTAAAACCATTATTGTTAAATACGCATAGTATGACATTACTTATTGTAATAATTAGTTTGGCGCTGGTTTTCGATTACATCAACGGATTTCACGACGCTGCCAATTCCATTGCTACTATTGTTTCGACGAAAGTATTGACGCCGTTTTGGGCGGTACTTTGGGCGGCAGCCTTTAATTTCGTCGCATTTTTTATCTCCAAATACATTATTGGCGAATTTGGCATTGCCAATACGGTAGCAAAAACTGTACTGGAAGACTATATCACCTTGCCGGTTATTCTGGCAGGCGTGTTGGCTGCTATTACCTGGAACTTGCTTACCTGGTGGTTCGGCATTCCATCGTCATCGTCGCACACGCTGATTGGCGGATTTGCCGGCGCAGCAATCACCAGCACGCTTTCGTTTGGCGCCGTGCATTTCGGCGTGGTGATCCGCATTGCTTCCTTTATTATTTTAGCGCCGCTTATCGGATTGGTACTCTCCATTTTTCTTACCACTTGCGTCTTTTGGATTTGCCGGAAAATCAATCCACACAAGGCTAACCAGTGGTTTAAACGATTACAGTTGGTTTCGTCGGGACTTTTCAGCATCGGGCACGGGATGAACGACTCGCAAAAAGTCATGGGAATTATTGCCGCCGCCCTGTTTGCTGCGCACCAGCAGGGGATTACGGGCGGCATTGCCGATATTACCGCTATTCCCACCTGGGTGCCGATAGCTTGTTTCACAGTGATTGCATTGGGTACGATGTCGGGCGGATGGCGCATTATCAAAACTATGGGCTCCCGCATTACCAAAGTAACGCCTATGGAAGGCGTCGTCGCCGAAACCGCCGGCGCATTAACGCTCGGGCTAACTGAAATATTGAAAATACCGGTAAGTACAACCCATACGATTACCGGCGCTATTGTCGGCGTCGGCGCTGTGAAACGGCTTTCGGCAGTGCGCTGGGGCGTAACCGTGAATCTGGTTTGGGCGTGGATACTGACTATCCCTGTCAGCGGATTGCTGGCAGCGGGGTTCTACCTGCTTACCAGCTGGCTGCTTTTTTAACCCGATAAAAATACGAAAATGGAATTTATACATACCATCATTGATTTTTTACTGCACTTTGATGTGCATTTGGCTAATCTCGTAGCGGATTATGGCGTATGGGTCTATGCTGTTTTGTTCTTGATTATTTTCTGTGAAACCGGGCTGGTGGTTACGCCTTTTCTTCCGGGCGACTCGTTGCTGTTTGTCGCGGGCATGCTGTCCGCCTTGCCCGACAATGATTTGAACACCCACCTGCTGGCTTTGCTGATGATTGTTGCGGCGATTGTGGGCGATGCGGCGAATTATACTATTGGACAATTTTTCGGGAAAAAACTGTTCAAAAATCCCCATTCCAAAATATTTCGCCAAAGTTATCTGGAAAAAACCCATGCGTTCTATGAAAAATACGGCGGAAAAACCATTATCCTTGCCCGTTTTGTCCCCATCGTACGCACGTTTGCCCCATTCGTGGCGGGCATGGGGAAAATGACTTACCGCCGCTTTGCGGCATTTAATGTCATTGGCGGTATTGCCTGGGCTTCGGCGTTTATCTACGCCGGTTATTTTTTCGGCGAACTGGAATTTGTACAGCGCAACCTGAAGCTGCTGGTCGTGGCGATTATTGTGGTATCCATACTGCCCGCCGTGTTTGAAGCATGGCGCGAAAAACGCAAAAGCAAAAAACGCCGTTGATAATATTTGCAAAAAGACCATTAACACATGAAAGATATAAATCTGATTTGCGGAGTTTTTTTATAGGATTACGATATAATTTATATAACAAAGGTAGCCTTTCGACTACCTTTTGTGTTTTCTGCTTAACGCCCCGCTCTTGCGTCGGGTATTGCAACTAAGCATTGGGAAGGAAACTTGCTTTCGTGAACAGCCCCTGATTTTTCACAAAATTACATTTTTTATATCTCGCAAAAAACCTTATTTTGCGCCATACAACGCCGGATTGAGCGACGGGTCGTTGTACATTTTCATTTGCTTGTATACTTTCATATACTTGCGCCCGGCTTCGATGTCGTCCAGCAGTTGGTCTATCGCCGTTGTAAGGTCTTTTTGCTGTTCCAGCAAGATGCGCAATTTTTCATGGCACTGTTCGCAATGCGCCACGCCGGCGCTGTGGCGTTCCGCTTCCTGCCGCATGTGGTAAATTTTAAGCGCCAGGATTGACAGGCGGTCAATAGCCCATGCGGGGCTTTCGGTGTTGAGGGTGGCGGTAGTCAGCGGTTTTATTGCCGAATATTTTTCTAAAAAATAACTGTCGATTAACTCCACCAAATCTGTGCGGTCTTGATTGGAACGGTCAATGCGACGCTTTATTTGCAACGCTTCCTGCAGTCCTATCGCAGGATTGCGGATAATATCTTCCAAATGCCACTGCACGGCGTCAATCCAGTTTTTTAAAAACAGGTAATAGTCGATACTCTTACATTCATAAGGATTTTCAGGCGCGGCATCCACGTTGTCCATCTGGTGGTAATAGTCGGTACAGGCAGAAAAAATAGTGTTGCAATGTTCGGTAAAAGACATAATCTATGGAAAAAATCAATGAATAAAAATCGTTGCTTTGCGTTACTTTACCCGTAGTTTAATTATCGCGACCGACAAGTTTTTCGGCAAATTGTTGTACATACTCTTTGCGTTCGGGCGCTATGCCTATGGTTTCAAGCAATGCCAACGCTTTTTCAAAATAACCGGTAATATGTTTTTCTACCTGTTGCCGTATTTGCAAGCGTTGGTAAATATCCAGGACATTTTTTATTTTCTCTTCGATAGCGATTTGTTTATCGGTAAGCAGGGAAAACAGGTTTTTCTTATCGTTGCCGGTGGCTTGCTGCATGGCAAGCAAGAGCAAGAATGTTTTTTTATTGCAGGCAATATCATTGCCGATAGCCTTGCCGAAAATATCGGCGTCGCCATACACGTCGAGCAGGTCGTCCTGAATTTGGAACGCCAGCCCCAGCAAGCGGCCGAACTCGTGCATCCTGGCAATATGCTGGTGCGTGGCGCCGCCGGCGATAGCGCCTATTTTGGTTGCCGCAGCCAGCAACACGGCGGTTTTCCGTTCAATCATTTGCAGGTATTCTTCTTCGCTGATGACGGCATGGTGTTCATAATTCATATCCAACTGTTGCCCTTCGCACACCTGCGCAGCCGTTTGATTGAACAGCCGCAATATTTCCGACAAATGAATAGGGTCTGCCTGACAGATATATTGGTAGGCGGTAATGCACATCACGTCGCCCGACAGGATAGCCGTATTCATGTTCCATTTGTGGTGCACCGTTGGTTGGTTGCGGCGCATGGCGGCATTATCCATGATATCGTCATGCACCAGCGTGAACGTGTGGAAAATTTCCAAGCCCACCGCCGGGAACAACACTTTATTATCAATGCGGTCGGAAAACATATTGCACGAAAGCAAACACAGCACCGGGCGAATGCGTTTGCCCCCAACAGACATCATATACGACACCGGAGCATAGAGTTCATGCGGTTCTTTGGGGAGATTCAGGTTGGCTATTGCTTTATCAACCCAATCGCGTATTTCGGAAATGGAATACATATAAAATATGTGGGGAACAAAGATAGAAAAAAATTTTTTAATACGTTGGTACGGGAATGTAAAAAATTTTTTTCAACAGGCGTTTTTACGAAAATGCCGCCACCCACAACAAATGCAACCATAGCGCAAAGTTTTCATTTGCCGTTGCCGCTATTAAAAACAACAGGATTTGCAGCCACTTTAATCGTGTTTTTGCCCTGTCCTGTATTTTTAGATCTTTTTTATGTCTTCACGGTTGCGCGATGAAACCCTAATAATGACAAGGCGCAACGAAAGCGGCGCATCGGAAAAACGCCTAATTAAGGGCTATATTCTTAGTTTCATTTTAATTTACTGATGTTTTTTTATAAGCAGGTTCAGGTTTATGCTACGGTCTGCATGGGTTTTCGGGTGGATGGGCGGCTTCGTGTATTGACGGCAGGTGCGGATGGTTGTCGATTTCAGAACGTGATCGCTTGAGGAGATTCTTAGGGCAAGCATACGCCCTTGCACAGGCATCCTGAGTATTGTATATGAATATTACGAACGTTTTTATTACGATTTTATATCATGACCGCAAACAAACGTGGCAGCGACTTTACCTATCTTAACTCCATAAACGTAACGTGGATTTCGTCTGTGCGGATTTTAATGGTATATGTGCAGTGTCGCATTCACCAGTGCACGCGGGCTCAACTATCGTATAATTTCAGTTTGTTCCGCATGAGCGGCTGCGGTTGTTCGAGCCGGTCAAGCAGCAGTTCAACATGCCGGCCGCATCGCCGTGCTTGCCGCACCAACTGCGCTACGGGCGGTAAACGGCGCAGTTGAAAGCTTTTTTTAGTTGAGAGTTGAAAGTTGAAAGTTGAAAGCCGCCGCCGCGTCAGCCAAATTAGTCACATTAGCACATTAGTCACATTAGCACATTAGCTGCCGCCCCTCCTGCTGGTTTTTTTTTCTTTTTCCTTTGCTTTTTATATAACTTTTAATTTAATTATTTCCCGCGACTAACGCACGCAATTTACCATCAAACCACGCGTCACAACCATGCAGCACACAACGCCATGCGTTACACTATTCGATCTATAATAGGTATCGCCTTGGTCTGAGGTAACAGGATCGGATACACGCAGAACCAGTTCGCCCCAATGCATGGCGCCTTCGGCTGCTGAGCCCCGCACGCGCCAATTATCAAACACAGTGTTAGCACCTACCGATTTAACAAGTTCATCGAAGTCACTGGTCGTTGGCGTGCGCCAGGGTGACGGGCACATGGAGGCATTATTTTCATTCACATATACCCGATTATAGTACGACTTGTCCGCAGCCTCTTCATCTGTATAGCTGCGGCATTGCGGTTCGGTAGTGCTATTCTTGAAATCCACCTTATCACAATCAGGCATTTGTATGGCGTCGCTCCAGATAAACTGGCTGTCGCCGAATGACCATATCTGAGAGCTGGCGGCATAAGGGGGCGTCATCATGAGCAACTGCAGGATGCGCGTCACGGTGCGCCCGTCGCTGCCGGAAACCAAAACCACTGCCTCGCCGCTGGCATTTTCTGCGGTAATGCTGTTGGGGGCGGTAACGGTAAACGTGCCAGCGGTTCCGTTTCTTGTAACTTTCACCGTCCAGCCGTCGGTTACCGCTGCCACGCCTACAAACTGCACATTGCCGATGTCAGTAAAATTAAAAGATTTCTCTTCGCTGTTATTAAACACACCGGGCGGCGTAAACGCAATGTCCGGCGTGGCGGGCGGCGTGTAGGCGGGGCATTCCAGCGCAAGCGGGGCGGTAATGGTGCGCTCTGCGCCATCGGACACTAAGAGCGTGGCAGTGCCGGAAGCCGTGTAGTACTTGCCGTCGGCGGCGGGGGCGGTCACGGTAATCGTGCCGGCAAGGTCGGGCGCCACCGTCCAGCCGCGCGGCACGTCTACCGCCGTAATGGTTTTCACGTTGCCGGTGAAGGTAAAGTCAATGTCGCGCGGTTGACCAAGGTCAAATGCGGCGGGCTGCTGAAACGAAATGTTTAACGGGCGGTACTTGGGTACAGTTATCTCAGTTTTGTTGGCAAGGGTAAATACCACGTAGTCGGGGTTGGAATAATCTATGCCGTCTTTGGCAAATATAGCGTCGCCCTGTTCGCCTTTGTCGCCGGTGGCTTTCACCGGTTTTTCGTCGCTGTCCAATACATTTTCCCAGCCTGTTTCGCTGTCCACGCTGCACGTGCCGCTGGTGCATACCTGCCAGTAGTAATCGGGGGCGGCGCCTATGCGCAGTTTGGGGGTAACGCCGGGATCGCCGGTGTTGCCGGTGGCTTGCACGCCGGTATCTTTCCAGCCGTTGTCGCCGTCGGGCGGGTTGCCGGTGCAGGTTCCGGAGGGGCAAATATACCAATAGTTAT
>JAITKG010000043.1 GCA_031278495.1 Prevotellaceae bacterium
AATTGCCGCTGCTCCGAGCGTACGCCTTGCGGAGTAGCTACGGCAATGCACACCGTGCCTACTGTTTTTTGGGGCGTGCCGCCGCCAGGTCCGGCAATGCCGGAAGTGGCTACGGCGTAATCGGTTTGTAACAGGCGGCGTGCGCCTTCCGCCATTTGCCCGGCTACCTGCACGCTCACTGCGCCGTATTGTTCAATGGCGGCGGCGTCCACGCCGAGCACATTTATTTTTACCGCATTATCATAAGCCACTACGCTGCCTTTGAAATAGGCGGAACTCCCTGCTACGGAAGTCAGCAGCGAAGCTATTTTCCCGCCGGTGCATGACTCGGCAGTGGCTACGGTGGCGCGGCGTTCCAAAAGCAATCGCCCGACTACCGTTTCCAGCGTATCCGTTCCTTCGCCGTAAATAGCCTCGCCGAGTAATGCATGCAAGGCTTCAACCGCTTTTGCTACTTCCATTTCCGTGCCAGCCGCCGGTTCATACACCGACAGGCGCAACCGCACGCCGGTTAAGGGATTGGGGAGGTAGGCAAGTTTTATGTGCGGCGGCAAAGCTTGTTCCCATGCGGCAATACGTTCTGCCAACATTGATTCGGGCAAGCCGTAAGTGGTAATCGTGCGATGGAAAACCGGCGGTAACGAAAACGTAGTTTGCAGTTTTTGCAGGATGTCATCCAGCAGGGCTTTCATCTCAAAAGGCACGCCGGGCAAGGCGATAATAATTTTCCCCCAGTAATGGAACCACATGCCGGGCGCAGTGCCGAGCCGGTTAAGTATGACCTCGCAAGTGTCCGGCACCAAAGCCTGGCGGCGGTTCTGTCCATCCAGCGGCAAACTGCGGGCGGTAACAATTTGCCGGATAATATCCAATGACGGCTTATGTTCCGTCCACCCGGTGGCGCCGGTAAATTCGGCTAATACATGTTTGGTAACATCGTCGTTGGTAGGTCCCAGCCCGCCGGTTACCACCAATATATCGGCATGTGCGACGCCCTGTTGCAAAGCCGCCAAGATAGCAGTCCGGTCGTCGCTTACCGAGCGCATGCTCCCTATCCGGATGCCGATGCTGTTCAACCGTCCGGCAATGTAGGCGGAATTGGTATCCACAATTTGCCCGATTAAAATTTCATCTCCGATAGTAATAATCTCTGCCGTAGCCATTGTTTAGTTAAGAGTTTGGGATGTATTTTTATACTGCTTAGTGTTGCTGCTGACTAATTTTTTCAGGATGCGTTTCACAAATCCCGGTCCGTTGTAGACAAAGCCGGTATATACTTGTACCAATGAAGCGCCGGCGTCGAGCAGTTGTAAAGCATCGTCTTCCGAAAAAATGCCGCCTACCCCGATAATCGGTAATTGTTTTTTTGTTATTGTGGAAATATACCGCACCAAATCAATAGTATTTTGAAACAGCGGCGCGCCGCTCAATCCGCCGCTGCCGATGTTTTGCACTTCTTCTTCCGCTGTGCGCAAGCCTTCGCGCCTGGTAGTCGTATTCGCTACGATCAATCCGTCCAGCGCATATTCAAACACCAGCGACAGGACGTCTTCCAGTTGCGATGCATTCAGGTCGGGCGACAGTTTCAGTAAAATTGGTTTGTATTTATCATGGTATTTACGTTGGTCGGTAACCGCTTCCAGAATGACGCGCAACGATTCCACTTCTTGCAGGCAGCCAAGTTCTTTTACATTGGGACAACTTACATTGAGGGCAAAATAATCTACGCTGCCATACAGGTTAATAAGCGTACGTTCGTAGTCGGCGGCGGCATTGGCGTTAGGCGTGGCGGAATTTTTGCTGATGTTGCCGCCCACAATAATTTTATGTTTTCGTGTGCGCAAATTTTTTGTTACCTGCTTCGCGCCCGCATTGTTAATGCCCATCCGGTTAATCAACGCGCGGTCTTTCGGCAAACGGAACACGCGCGGGCGCGGATTGCCGGGCTGTGGCAAAGGCGTTACCGAACCTATTTCAACAAAGCCGAACCCGAAACATGCCAGTTCATTCGCAACTTCCCCGTTTTTATCGAAACCTGCCGCCAAGCCAATAGGGTTCTTAAACTTCAGCCCAAATACTTCACGGTTTAACGAGGGGTCATTTATGGAAAACATTTTCCGGATAATACATTTGGCAAAAGGAATATAACGCATACAGCGCAATGCCTGCACCGCCCAATGGTGAATGCGCTCCGCAGAAAACCTAAACAGGACAGGACGAATAAGACGGTACATGATAACGCTACAATTTTTATTTGGCTTTAACAACTTGCATTGTAATGTGCAAAAATAGGCTTTACAAACGAATCCCGCAAAAAAAGATATGAACTTAATTTCAAATTTTAGTTCTTATAGGCGGTAAACGTTTTGTCTGTATAGAAAATAATGACTTGTTCAACAGCTTTGCCGTTATTTTCAACGCTTCCCGTCGGCTGTAATTCATCCGGAAGCGTTTTGCTTGCATACTGTTCCGGCAATTCAGGCGGGACAGGAGCGTTTATTTCGTCCGGCGGTTCCGGCGGCGGAAAGAGCGGTTGGGATACCATTTCCTTATACATTTTCCCGCGTCCGGTGATAAACCATTCAATATTTACCGCCGGAAAGTGTTTAATGAACTTTTCGAGGAAATCGTAGCCGGGTTTATTGCGTCCGGCAAGAATGTGCGAAATGCCGGCGCGGTTCACCCCGATGATGTCGGCAAAACGGGCGGGGGTGAGTTGTTCGGCTGCTAAAAATTGTGTTAATCGGTCGGGCATATTTGTAAACTTTTAATGCTACAAATGTAATCATTATTTTGTTTACAAAAATAAACACTATTAAATTTACAATTGTAAATGCTATTATTTCCAAAAAGACTTATAATAGTACTTATTATATTGTAATTAAATTTACTACGAATGATTTTTTATATTTTTCAACTATGTAAACTAATACTTGATGTTTTAACAGATAAATAATTGGTAAATAACAATATAAAATAATATTTTAGCCATTTTACCAACGTTTTACAACAGGAATGCCTAACTTGACGCTTTTTATAATTTATTTTACATTAAATAATTTATTTAATTACTTGATATACACATTATAATTAGGGGAAATAAAGGGTATTTACAAATGTAATCAATCAGCTTATTAAATTAGTATATTACATTTGTAAAATGGCTGTTTTTATCCCATTTTTTGCTATTTTTGTAATTTATACAATTTACAATTGTAATATTTTATCTTCATTAAAAAACTGGAAAGCCGGCTACTTTTTTTCCCCGTCCTGCCCTACCCTTTCGCTATTTTTTTGTCAACAATTTATATATGATGAAAAAAAATTTGAAAAAAAATGAAAAAAATTTTGCATATTAAAAAAATTGTCGTACATTTGCACCGCAAATATGCAAAAATTACTATTTAACAATTAAAGATTAAAGAATTATGACAAAAGCAGACATCGTCAATGAAATTGCAAAAAGCACAGGCATTGAAAAAGTAAATGTGCAGAAAACCATTGAAACGTTCATGGATGTGGTAAAACGTTCGTTAACCAGCAATCACAATGTTTATTTACGTGGTTTCGGTAGTTTTATAGTTAAAAAACGCGCTAAGAAAACAGCACGGAATATTTCTAAAAATACTACGCTGATTATTCCCGAACATTTTATTCCGGCATTCAAACCGGCAAAGGTGTTTCTGAATAAGGTAAAGAGCAACGTTAAAAAATAATTTGGAAAGCACACTATGCCCAGCGGAAAAAAGAGAAAAAGACATAAAATGTCTACACACAAGCGTAAGAAACGGCTTCGGAAGAATCGACATAAAAAGAAGAAATAAGAAGTTGTTTATAACGTTCTGGTAGTGACTGTAACAACCCGGAGTATTATATTCTTCGGGTTTGTTTCGTTTATTTTAGTTTGGCATATCCGCAGGGTGCGTTATTTTATCAAATATGGATAGAGATTTAGTTATTGACGTTACCACTTCAGAAATCAGCATTGCATTACTTGAGGACAAACGATTAGTAGAACTGAACAAAGATAATACGTCCGCCAATTTTTCAGTTGGTGATATTTATTTGGGAAAAGTAAAACGGGTGCTGCCCGCACTGAATGCGGCTTTCGTAGATGTGGGCGATGAAAAAGATGCATTCCTGCATTACTTTGATCTGGGATTTCATTTTAAATTGATCGACGACTTTACCAAAAAAGCCTTTGCCCGCCAACGGCCGGTATTGACGGCGCCTAAAACAAGCGACGCTATTCTGCCGAAAGACGGAAAAATAAGCGACATACTGGCGCCCGGGCAACCGGTACTGGTGCAGGTTGTAAAAGAAGCTATTTCCACCAAAGGACCGCGTCTGACGTCGGAAATTTCGTTGGCTGGACGCAATTTGGTGCTGATACCCTTTTCCGATAAGATTTCCATTTCGCAAAAAATAGCCGATCGCGAAGAACGCCGCCGGATGGAACGGTTAGTCAAAAGCATTCTGCCGCCGGGTTTCGGAGTAATCGTGCGTACCGTCGCCGAAGGGAAAAAAACCGCTACGCTGGCGCCGGAATTAACAGCGTTGGTGCGGCGTTGGGAAATGTGCGTCAATAAAATCGGCGCAAGTAAACCGCCACAATTACTGGTGAGCGAAATTAACCGCACGTCGGCTATTCTGCGCGACATGCTCAACGGCACGTTTAATAATATTTACGTGAACGACACTTCGCTGTTCGAAGAGGTGAAAGAATACGTGACGTCTATTTTTCCGGAAAAGGGAAAAATTGTTAAGCTATACGCCGGGAAAGACCCTATTTTTGAGCATTACGGCGTGTCGCGGCAAATACGCGGGTCGTTTGGGAAATATGTATCGCTGAAGCGCGGCGCATACATCATTATGGAGCAAACCGAAGCCCTGCATGTGATTGACGTAAACAGCGGACGGCTTAAAACCGCAGACAACCAGGAAGAGCAGGCGCTTGAAGTGAACCTGATGGCTGTAACCGAAGTGGCGCGGCAACTGCGTTTGCGCGATATCGGCGGAATTATTGTGATTGACCTTATTGATATGGAGCGTGCCGACAACCGGCAAAAAGTATTTAACGCCATGCGCGACGCAATGGGGCTCGACCGCGCCCGGCATAATATCCTGCCGCTGTCAAGGTTTGGGTTGATGCAACTGACGCGCCAGCGAGTGCGCCCCGCCACGCAAATACGCAACGACGAATTGTGCCCCAGTTGCAACGGCACCGGAAAAATAATGCCGTCCATTGTCTTTGAAGATATATTGCAAAACCAGTTGATATACCTCACCGGCGAAAAGAAAATAAAAAAGCTGGCGTTGAAAGTGCATCCCTATATGGCGGCGTACCTGCAGCACGGACTGCTTTCGCGCCGCGTGAAATGGGCGATACAAAATAAATGCCGGTTACATATTAAAGCGGTAAGTTCTTTTGCACTGCTACAACATCAATGGTTCGACGAAAACGGCGACAAAATAACCATTTAACCTAAAAAAGCGGGTGAAAACAGGTGAAGCCGTTGCACGGCGGGAAGACAATAGTTGCGAAGCGACTTTTAATTCCCAATTCCTATATGAAACAGCAGCATTGCCAATCCGTCGAAGAGGGATATAATCCCGAGTATAATAATAATGATACCTGCAATGCGGTTAATATACCACAATTGCCGGATGCGGAAACGATGGCGGAAACGGTTGATAAGCCAACTGAGGAAAAACCACCAGGACGCCGCGCCCAGTACCACGCCCCATAAAACTATAGCAATATTTAACACGCCCGATTCCTTGTCAATATTGACGCCTACTAACGCAAACAGCGCCAATAGCAGGAACGTGGCGCCCGGATTGGATATGGTGAGGATAAAAACGGATATATAATCTTCGAACGACCGGCTGGCTTGTTTCTTGCGGCGCAGTTGCTTGACCGGATTCGATAAATAGACCGACAGCCCAATACCCGCCACCAGTAAGCCGCCGCCAATCAGAAACCAATTTTCGTTTGCGTTGAAAATGCGTTGCACAAACGCAAGACTGAGGATAGCCAATGCCGCAAAAATAGTATCTGCCGTAGCGGCGCCCAAGCCCGAGATAAAACCCGATTGCCGTCCCTTGCTAATTGTGCGCTGTACGACCAATACGCCTATAGGTCCTAACGGGATAGAAGCTCCCAGACCAACCAATATGCCTTTTACCAATTCAAATTCCATTGTATAAGTTACGTTTCAAGCGGCAAAGATAGAAAAAAATTTACAGATTTACGGATTTTTTCAATTTTCAACTTCCTTTCCCCCTTCGGGGGTTAGGGGGCTTCCGCTGCGTGCGCTCGTTCCTCGCGCACTCCGGTCGGAATGACGACGCAGTTGAAAGTTGAAAGTTGAAAGTTTCCGCCGCGCCAGCCACATCTTCACATTTTCACATTTCCACATCATCACATATTCACATTAGCTATCGCGCCAGCCACATCTCCACATTTCCACATCATCACATTTTCACATTAGCCGCCGCGCCAGCCCAATTCTTAGTTCTTAACTCCTAATTCCTG
>JAITKG010000056.1 GCA_031278495.1 Prevotellaceae bacterium
TGAGTTAATGATAAGTATGGATAGATGATAAGTTAAATAGCCGCTAACACAGCGTTTTTACAACCGCTAAACTTCGTTGCGCCATGTCCCCTGTAGGGTTTCATCGCGCAACCATGAAAAAATAAAAATGTTCTCGAAACAGGTAAAACAGGGGAAAAAAATAAAGCCCCTGTTCTCCGCCCAGTAGTTTTCCTTACACCCCTACTGTACGGCAAAGGTGCTCACACACCACGACAGAGGCTTTGCCTTCGGTGTGTGAGCACCTGTTTGGTTTTTAAACCATGTATGTGTAAGGAGTGCAAAAATACAAAAAAAATATAATACAATGCAAATTAAATTAAAGTGGCTGCAAATACAAGTTTTTTTAATAGAAGTAACGGCGCATGAAAACGGCGCGTTATGGCTGCACTTACTTTTTGTGGCTGTATTCCGGCAGGCAACCTGAATTTTGGAATCTTTGAATTTTGAAATTTTTAAATCTAAAGCCGTCAAAATGGCTAAGAGCATAAATATCGGGAGTAATGATAAAAACTTTTTTAATACAACAAAAAAAATTTTAGGGGAATAGGATGCGTTGCCGGCAATAAAAATTGCATTTGGTACTTGAATCTGCGGAATAGACACAGTAATTTTCAAATATGGGAATCAAGAACGGTGCGCTTGCCGTCTTCTTCGCCCGTCAGTGTTTCATTGCCGGGCTGTGCTTTCCGGGTAGCAAAGAACCGCCGCTGGAACAGCAGCAAATAGAAAATGCCGGTAGTAATTGCCGTATCGGCAATATTGAAAATGGGGCGGAAAAACAAAGGGTCGCCCGCCGTGTCTTTAATAATGGGAAAGTACAGCATATCTACCACCTTCCCATGCAGGAACGAAGCATAGCCGCCGCTTTCCGGCAAGAACGCCGCTATTTGCCCGTAAGAATGGTCAAACAGCAAGCCATAAAATAAACTGTCGATGATATTCCCCGCCGCGCCGGCAAGGATAAGCGATAACCCAACCATTACGCCGCGCGGCGTGGCAGGCAGGCGGCTTAATTTAACCAAATAAAAACTGATACAGATGACTAAAACAACACGGAATACGCTTAACAGCAATTTCCCCCAGTCGCCCCCAAAGGTCATACCGAACGCCATGCCGGGATTTTCGGTAAAGTGAATAATAAACCAGTCGCCGAATACGGCGAATTCCTGGTTCAGCGCCATGTGCGTTTTTATCCAAATTTTTACAGCCTGGTCAATGGCGAGGACTGCGCCAATAATGATAACAGCTATTTTTCCGGGGGACGCCCTCATTGAATGTAGCGGTTTTACGGTATGCAATACTTATCTTCCTTTAGCTTCAATGCTCAGTGTAGCGTGCGGCACAGAAAGCAAGCGTTCTTTCGGGATGAGTTTACCGGTTTCGCGGCAAATGCCATACGTTTTATTTTCAATACGGATTAAAGCGGCTTCCAACGAGCGTATGAACTTCTGTTGGCGCAACGCCAGTTGCCCGGCTTCTTCCTTCGATAATGCCGATGCGCCTTCTTCCAATACATTAAATGTCGGCGCGGTGTCTTCGGTATCATTGCCGCCCGTATTGTTTACGCTGGACACAAGCTGTTCAAAATCGCGTTTGGATTTTTCCAGTTTTGCAAGGATCAATTTTCTAAACACTTGTAATTCCTTATCGCTGTAACGAAGTTTTTCTTTCAGGTCGTTTGTTTTTGCCATAATCTGTTTCTCCTAAAATTTGAGTTTGCGAAGATAGTTTTTTTTTATGAATTCTGCAACCTTTCTTTATCCGGCGTTATATTTTTTCTACTTTTATTTTCACGTAGATGTCTTCGACTTCCACTGCCACGCCGTCCGGACACTCGGGAACAAGGCGGATAGCGGTAGCGAGGGTTTGCGTAGCAATCAGGTCGCGGAAGCCCTCCACTGCGCCGGCGACGCCGGGTTGCTGTTCGATAGCAATATCAATTTTATCCACCACGTCAAACCCGCTTTCCTTGCGCAGGTTTTGGATGCGGTTGATGAGTTCGCGGGCAATGCCTTCGTGGCGGAGCGTTTCGGTAACCGTTATGTCCAGCGCCACAGTGAGCGCACCTTCCGACGCTACTAACCAGCCGGGCAAATCTTCCGAAATGATTTCCACGTCTTCTTTCTGTAGCGACACTTCGCCCGACGGCAGCGCAAACGTATAAACGGCGGCGCTTTCCACGCTGTTGATTTGTTCTTGGGTAAAAGCGGCTATGGCGGCGGCGATTTCTTTCATCCGGCTGCCGTATTTTTTGCCCAGTGTTTTGAAATTGGGTTTTATTTTTTTCACGATAACGCCGGTGGCGTCCGTCAGGAATGCGAGTTCTTTCACGTTCACTTCGGTTAGCACCAACTGTTTTACCGCTTCCAACTGTTCCCGCATGGCAGCGTCCAGCGCCGGAATCATTATTTTTGAAAGCGGCTGCCGCACTTTGATATTTACCTTGCGGCGCAATGCCAGCGTCATTGACGATGCGCGCTGCGCAAGCTCCATCTGCTTTTCAAGGGCAGCGTCAATCAACGACGCATTGCACTCCGGAAATAGCGTGTGGTGCACCGACGCTGCGGCATGCCGCCCGGTAATGGCGTTGAGGTCGCAGAACAAACGTTCCATGAAGAACGGCGCTATTGGCGCAGCCAGTTGCGATACGGTTTCCAGGCAAGTATACAGCGTCTGGTAAGCCGCCAGTTTATCGGCTGTCATCCCGCCGCCCCAGAAACGCTTCCGGTTAAGGCGCACGTACCAATTGCTGAGATGGCTGCACACAAAGTCCTGTATCTTGCGTCCGGCAAGGGTTACATCATAGTCTTCATACGCGGCGTCCACGTCTTTTACCAGCGTATGGAGCAGCGAAATAATCCACCGGTCAATTTCGGGGCGTTCCGCTATGGGCGTTTCCGGCTCCGTGCCGGCGTAGTTATCGACATTGGCGTACAGGGCAAAGAAAGAATAGGTATTGTAGAGCGTGCCGAAAAATTTACGGCGCGCTTCGTCCACGCCTTCGGGGTCGAATTTCAGGTTATCCCACGGTGCGGCGTTGGTCAGCATATACCAGCGCAGGGCGTCGGAGCCAAATTGTTCAATAGTAGCAAAAGGATCAACGCTATTGCCCAACCGTTTCGACATCTTGTTGCCATTCTTGTCAAGCACCAGCCCGTTGGAAATCACATTCCGGAACGCCACCGAGCCTTTGACCATGGCGCTAATGGCGTGCAGCGTGAAAAACCATCCGCGCGTCTGGTCGACGCCTTCCGAAATAAAATCGGCAGGATAGGCTGTGCCGTTGTCCACCGGCAGGGTATTTTCAAAAGGATAATGTACCTGCGCAAAAGGCATGGCGCCGGAATCGAACCACACGTCAATAAGGTCGGCTTCGCGCTTCATCGGGCGGCGGCTGGGGGAAACAAGGATAATGTTATCCACAAACGGGCGGTGCAGGTCAATGTGCGCATAATTTTCATCGGAATAGTCGTCCGGCTTGAACGCCGCCAGCGGGTTTGACGGCATGTAGCCGGCAGCAACGGATTTTTCTATTTCCGCAAAAAGTTCTGCGACCGAGCCGATACATATTTCTTCGCTGCCGTCGCTGGTACGCCAGACGGGTAGGGGCGTTCCCCAGTAGCGGCTGCGCGAAAGATTCCAGTCTTGCAGGTTTTCCAGCCATTTGCCGAAACGTCCCGTGCCGGTGGATTGCGGTTTCCAGTTAATCGTATTATTCAATGCTATCATTTCCTCGCGGCAGGCGGTGGTTTTAACAAACCAGCTATCTAACGGGTAATACAGCACCGGCTTGTCCGTCCGCCAACAATGCGGATACGAGTGCACATACTTTTCGATTTTAAATGCGCTGCCGGATTGTTTCAACAGCACGCACAAATCTACATCCAGCGTTGGGTCGGCAGGAGAGAGGCGCGGGTCGTATTCATTTTTCACATACCGTCCCGCCCATTCCTCGTACAATGCCCCGTTCATATTATGTTTCACAAAATCGCCGTCAAGTTCGTCGAGCAGGTAAAATTTCCCGGTCAGGTCTACCATGGGGCGTTTATTCCCGTTTTTGTCTACCAGCAACAGCGGCGGGATGCCGTGCTGGCGGGCGGCGCGGTCGTCGTCAGCGCCGAAAGTCGGGGCGATATGCACGATACCGGTGCCGTCGGCGGTAGTCACAAAGTCGCCCGTGATGACGCGGAACGCCGCCCCGTCCGGGCGAACCCAGGGGAAAAGCTGCTCGTATTCCACGCCCGCCAGATCGGCGCCGCAGCATTCGGACACTACCCGGTATGGAATATTTTTATCCCCCGCCCGGTATTCCTCCAACTGCCGCCCGGCATTGGCAGGATGAAAGTATGCGGGCAATAAATCCTTTGCCAGCGCCGCCGTCATAGGCGCGCCGGTATAGGGATTAAACGTCTGCACGAATACATAGCGGATAGCTGCGCCGACCGCCAGCGCAGTATTCGACGGCAATGTCCACGGCGTGGTTGTCCATGCGAGCAGGAAAGTATCGCCCCATGCCGGTAGCGCGGCGTGGGCAGGCAGCTTTTTTACCTTGAACTGCGCCACGCACGCCGTATCCTTCACATCGCGGTAGCAGCCGGGCTGGTTCAGTTCGTGCGTACTTAGCCCCGTGCCCGCCGCCGGCGAATACGGTTGAATCGTATAGCCCTTATATAACAGTTGCCGCTCGTAGAGTTGTTTTAACAGGTACCACAACGACTCAATATAGCGGTTATCGCACGTAACGTACGGCTGCTGCATGTCCACCCAGTAGCCCATGCGCCGCGTGAGGTCTTCCCATTCCTTCGTATATTTCATCACTTCCTTGCGGCATGTGGCGTTATAATCTTCGACTGAAATTTTTTTCCCGATATCATCTTTCGTGATGCCCAACATTTTTTCTACGGCAAGTTCCACCGGCAGCCCGTGCGTATCCCAGCCCGCCTTG
Source organism: Prevotellaceae bacterium (assembly GCA_031278495.1). Taxonomy (GTDB): domain Bacteria; phylum Bacteroidota; class Bacteroidia; order Bacteroidales; family UBA932; genus JAIRKX01. The sequence continues at coordinate 4,967 of JAITKG010000056.1, forward strand.
CGGTTAACCAAAAAACCCTTTTGTGTTTTATAGCGGCAAAACACGTCCTTGATAGCGCGCGCCATCACGTGGTGAATGCCCGGCATGCCATTTGCCGACGGCGGTCCTTCATAAAAAATAAACGCCGGGCAGTCTTTGCGCAGTTGCAGCGACTGTTTAAACGTATCTTCCTTTTCCCACCGCTCCAACACTTCGCGGTTGATAGCGGCAAGGTCTAATTGCTTATACTCATTAAATTTTCGGCTCATGCTTTCCTGTGTAAAAAAAATGTTTGCAAAGATAAAGAAAATTTACAGAACGAACGGGGCATAAGTTCCAGGTAAGTTCAAATAGTAAATGCAAAAAAAAATTTGCAGATAAAAAATACTTCACTATATTTGCAGCATCGTAAAGTTCATTTAAGTATTGAAAAGGCATATTGGGGGAAATATGCCGGCTTTCATTCCGGTTAAAAAATTTAGACATTTTTACAATAAAGAATAAAGCCAAACTCCATTAGAAACGTGGATTTTTGCTTATTTTATTGTGGGTCGTCTAAAACCTTTTAACTGGTAAGTAAAGTTCACGTTTCGGTTTTTAGGTTTTTTGCCTAACAAGGGAAAATAGAAAAAGAAAACATTCTATCTACATCCGGAACTTGAAACTGTAAAAAAATGGCAGCGAATAAAAAACGTAGCGAGGGGGGTGTTTATGGATATATACGAATTATGCGAATTTTTTACGAATTACGCGAATTATATAGGCAGTGAAGAGGTGTTTTGTATAAAAAGAAAAGTTTGTGTTTGTAGATGCAAAACACCTCCGGAGCTGCGAAAAGCGAATACAGAACATGTACTTTTAAAACATAGACTTATGTAGACATTAAAAACTTTAATAAATAACTGTTATGAAAAAAATTTTCTTTCTCTTTGCGGTGTTTGTAAGCGTTGCAGGATTTGCACAAGATGTGCAGGTAAAAAA
>JAITKG010000069.1 GCA_031278495.1 Prevotellaceae bacterium
GCAACGCTTGCAAGCATTGCGAAAAGAAAGAAAATTTTTTTCATAAAATTTAATTGTTAATTGTTATTATTTTTGCAGCTTTGGAGATTGTTTTATACACATACCCACAAACACAAACGATATTTATAAAACAACCTCCTGCTGCAATTTTTTATTCGCTGCCATATTTTATTGTTTCTATTCCTCGTTATGATGTATTAAACAATAAACGAAACATGAACTTAAACTTATTCAGTGAAAGGTTATCGACTACCCATATCTACAACAAGCAAAGTCCACGTTTTTCGCAGATTTTATTTACTCCGTAGATATTGAAAAATGGTCGATATTCTTCACTGGGAATAAAAACCAGCATATTTGCTGACTCAATCTAAAAAGAACATATTAGCACTGCAAATATAGAACTAATTTTTTTACCTACAAATTTTTTTTACGCTATCCGGAAAAACATGTGAAAGAAATTGCGGACGAATTGGAAAAATTACGCGCTTCATAGCACATGCTTAATGTCATCCCTTTTGCAGGAAATTTTTACCGGTTGGCATATAATTGATAAATTTCGCGTATCTTTGGGCATTGAATTCAAAACCAGCCGGACATGCCTAAAAGTAAAACCAACCGTAAACGGGCAAAAAAGAGTTACCGTCCTTCCCAGCCCAAAAACTACTTTAAGCAGCGGCCGCCGCAGGCGCATCTGCGGCGCATGGAAGAAGTGGGACGCAAACTGCTCCGCATCGTGGGCGTTGACGACTCTTTCCTTGACCGGATGACCAAGCAACAATTGCACGCGATACTGACCCATCCGTGCGAAAAGCCGCATGTAGTGATAAAAAAAGGCGAACGTGTTCCCCGCTCTTTTTTGCGCTACGTTCGTTCCTCCTTGTTTGCCAGTCTGGAGATCCACACCCTGGATAACGACGCCGGCGTCGACCTTTCGCTTGCCGACGCCCTGAGCTACGGTTTCGCTTTTTTCGACGGAATGACCCTGTATCCCGGATGGAAACACATCGTGCTGGGCGAGGTAGAAGCCGTGAAGGCGGCGCTCAAAGCGCTAAACGATGCGGAAATATTCCTCCGGCGTACGCAAGACCAGGTAATCTGCCTTATCAGGATGCCGTTGATGAATATCTCGCAGGTGCAATTCCGGCTATACGGTTGTCTGGGCAATTATGAGATGCGTCCATCGGGCGCCATTGGTTTGACGATTGCCCTCACCTCCGCCGTGCCCGAATGTATTTCGTTCCAACATTTCGATATATGGCGAAAAGCCTACCGGTTCTGCATAGGACCCATACAAATGCTGGAGATGTTGCCTGCTAAAATCCGCTACAGCGCTATCTTTCCCACCTGCCGCGAGGAGGACGACCGGGAACTCTCTATCTACATCCAGCAACACGCTATCCTCCGACTTAAGGAACGCCTCCAAATTCTTCCGCCAACCGAACGGATGATGCTTCTTTACAGTTCGCTGATGTTGTCGCCGATCATAACGCCGGGTCCCGATGACCAGCCTCTCTTCGTTGCCCATATTGACAATAATAAAAATGTAAAAAAAGAGAAATTTGGTTACTTCTCTTTCGTCATACAGGGCGACAAACTGTTTATCCTTACATTCCTGCCCATCACCAGCGCCTTAACCCCCGAAGGGAAACGCCTGCAAAAAAGGCTTCATCTATCCACAAAAGATATCACCTATTTGGGGATGGATTCGTTGAACTTTTTATTCGACATTGATTTCGAACAAATCCCTTTGTTGAAGGAGGCATTGGTACAGTCCGGAATTTACGAGGCAAAGAAACATCTTCAAAGATGGTTGTCGCTTCCGGACACGATAAACGATAAACAAACCGCTTTCATCAAAAAATACCTCGAAGAACACCCCGCCAACTGTCCCGACACGCCGGAACTGCCGGACGACGACGATTTCAACGAACCGGCAAATTTGCCAACGGGGGAAAATACCTGAATGAAGGAAAACATTTAGCGTTCACCTCTTATGCATTTGTAAATACATGTACGGGAAGCTTGAAATTTTGAAATCTTTGAATTTTGGAATACCTTTGCTCCCGTAAAGTGGATACGCAAACATTCATCAGCTGTTTTGCCGCTCAGGAAGCCTGCCGGCAAATGCTTTCGCTGCACGCTGCGAAAGACGGGCAAATTACGCTCCTGCGCGGCCTGCACGGCGCAGCGCGCACGCTGGCGGCAGCGGCGCTGTTCAACAGTTCGGAGGCGAACTTTATATATATAGCGTCCAACCGCGACGACGCAGAATACCGCAGCCACGACCTGGAACTGTGGTGCAACCCTGAAAGCGTTTTCTTCCTTCCCGCTTCCTTCAAGCGCAGCATTGAATATGGACAGCCCGACACGTCGAACCGGGTGCAGCGCACCGCCGCGCTGAATGCCTTGCGCGCCCGCCGTCCGTGCCTGACGGTTACTTATCCCGAAGCCCTTGCCGAACTGGTGGTGGCGCGTGAAGAGATGGAGCGCAACCTGCTGCCGCTGCATACCGGCGAACATATTTCCATGGATTTCCTTTGCGAAACCCTGCACTCTTACGGCTTCGAGCGCGTCGATTTCGTGGCGGAGCCGGGACAGTATGCCGTGCGCGGAAGCATTGTCGATGCTTTTTCTTTTGCCGGCAACCTTCCTTTCCGCATTGACTTCTTTGGCGACGAGGTGGAAAGTATCCGCACGTTCAATGTTGATACGCAACTGTCGGAGCAGCGGCTTGCAAGCATGGAAATTATTGCGGACTTGCAGGAAACCGCCGGCGGCGTCCGGTATTCCACCTTGTTTGAATTTGCCGGCAGCCCGCTAACGGTATGGGTGGAAGAATGGAAATATACACTCGGCGTATTGGAATTACTGTGGGAAAAAGAACCGCTGCGTCACCGCCTGATGCCACCGGAAGCGTTATTCGGGGAACGGGGCGCGGAGCACGGGGAACGCCTGCAGGCAGGCAAAGAAGCAATCGTCCTGTTCACATACGGGGAACGGGACACGGAACACGGAACACAAGGAACGGCGCCCAAGTTTCCCCATGCCCCGCGCAAAGCGTCCGCTGTTGCGTTCTCCACCTCCCCGCAACCGGTATTCAACAAGAACTTCGAGTTGCTCGCCGCCGACATCACCGCACACGCCGAACAGGGCTACCGTACCTGTATCTTTTCCGAAAACAGCGCCCAGACGGAGCGGCTGAAAGCGATTTTTGCATCTATCAGGAAAACGCATCTTCCGTTTGAGTTTGTGCCGTTCACGCCGCACGAAGGATTTATTGACCACACGCTGCGTATCTGCTGCTACACCGACCACCAGTTGTTCGAGCGTTACCACCGCGTGCCGTTGCGCCGCGCTGTAGAGAAAAGCGAACGGCTGACGTGGCAGGAATTGACTGGCATGCAAACCGGCGACTACATCGTGCATATTGACCACGGTATTGGCGTCTTCGGCGGATTGGTCAAGATGAATGTAGAGGGGAAAACGCAGGAAGCGGTGAAGCTGATTTATCGCGACAATGATGTATTGTTTGTCAATATCCACGGGCTGCACCGCATTGCGAAGTACAAAAGCAGGGATAGCGAACCGCCGAAAATAAACAAGCTCGGCAGCGCGCTCTGGCAAAACATGAAGCAGTCTGCCAAACGGAAAGTAAAGGATATTGCGCGCGAACTCATTGCCCTGTATGCCCTGCGCAAACAGACCGAAGGCTTTGCTTTCGCCGGCGACACCTGCATGCAGCATGAACTCGAAGCGTCGTTTATTTATGAAGACACGCCCGACCAGCTCAAAGCCACGCAAGCCGTGAAAGCCGACATGGAACGCCCCTGTCCCATGGACCGGCTCATCTGCGGCGACGTCGGCTTCGGGAAAACGGAAGTGGCTATCCGCGCGGCGTTCAAAGCCGCCGCCGCCGGCAAACAGGCCGCCGTGCTGGTGCCTACCACCATTCTGGCATTACAGCATTATAAAACATTCTCGGCACGGCTGGCGGATTTCCCGGTAACGGTCGATTATGTATCGCGCCTGCGTTCCGCCAGACAGGGAAAGGAAACGCTGCAGGCGCTGGCGCAGGGAAAAATTGATATTATCATCGGGACGCACAAACTGCTGGGAAAGGATGTCCGCTTCAAAGATCTGGGACTGCTCATCATCGACGAAGAACAAAAGTTCGGCGTTTCGGCAAAGGAAAAACTGCGGCAACTGAAACTCCACGTTGATACGCTGACCATGACCGCTACGCCTATTCCGCGCACGTTGCAGTTTTCGCTGATGGGGGCGCGCGACCTCTCCCTCATCCACACGCCGCCGCCCAACCGCCATCCGGTAGTTACGGAAATACATCCGTTCCACGAAAACATTATCCGCGATGCTATCCGGTACGAGCTACAGCGCGGCGGGCAAGTGTTTTTCGTACACAATCGCGTGCAGGATATCCAGGCAATGGCAGATACTGTCCGGCGCATCTGCCCGGAAGCGTCGCTCGGCATCGGGCACGGGCAAATGCCTTCCGCACAATTGGAGAAAGTAATACTGGAGTTTATGAGCGGCGACTTCGACGTACTGCTCTGCACTACGATCATCGAAAACGGACTGGATATACCGAATGCGAATACCATTATCGTGAACGGCGCACAGCATTTCGGGTTGAGCGATTTGCACCAGTTGCGCGGTCGCGTGGGGCGTTCCAACCGGAAAGCCTTTTGTTACCTGCTTGCGCCGCCGCCCATCGCCCTTACCGACGATGCACGCCGCCGCCTGAAAGCCATTGAAACGTTCTCGGAACTGGGCAGCGGCTTCAACATCGCCATGCAGGATCTGGACATCCGCGGCGCAGGCAACCTGCTGGGCGGCGAACAAAGCGGATTTATCGCCGATCTCGGCTTTGAAACCTACCAGAAAATCCTGAACGAAGCATTGGCAGAATTAGCCGCAGACAATGGCAGCGGGCAGTGGACGGCAGACAGCGGGCAGGCGGCAGCGGGCGGTAATAATACAGCCGGCGACAGTCAACTGCCTGCCGCAGACTGCCTGCTGCCTGCCGCAGACTGCGCTATTGATACCGATATGGAAATACTGATTCCCGACAGCTATGTCAGCAACGCCACCGAAAAGCTGCGGCTCTACAAGGAACTGGACAATATCACCGATGAAGGGCAATTGCAAAAAATGATTGCCGGGCTGGTTGACCGTTTCGGCGCTTTGCCGCCCGAAGTGGAACAATTGTGCGATATTGTCCGGTTGCGGCGCAGGGCGATGGCGCTGGGGTTTGAAAAAATAACGCTTAAGAATAAACTGATGATTGCTTATTTCACAGGCAACCGGCAATCGAATTATTACCGTTCGCCGCTATTTGCCCATATTTTACGGTATATCCAGGAGCATCCCAAAACATTTACCGTAAAAGAACAGCACAACAAATTATCCCTGACGGTCAAGAATGTCCCCACTGTCCGGACAGCCATACATGAACTAAAAGCTATGAACTAAGAGTTATGAACTAAGAGTTATGAACTAAGAGTTAAGAACTAGGGGTTATGAAGAAGAAATCTATATTGAGGGAAAAAAGTTATCGCTTTGCCATAAGGATTGTACGACTTTCCCAATTCCTGAAGAACGATAAAAAAGAATACATATTGTACAAGCAAATTTTAAGAAGCGGAACGGCTATCGGTGCGTTAATTCGCGAAGCGGAATATGCCCAAAGTACTGCGGACTTTGTCAATAAATTTAACATATCACTGAAAGAAGCAAATGAAACGGCTTATTGGCTGTCCTTACTCAGGGATACGGATTACATAGATTTGAATTTATATACGAGTTTATTTCAGGATTGTGACGAACTGATTTGTATGCTCGTCTCCACCATTAAAACCCTTAAAGAAAAAAACTCTTAACTCTTAGTTCTTAACTCTTAACTCAAAAAAATAGGATTATGAAAATATACGAAACCGCTGTACGGAAACCTGTATCCACCATCCTCATCTTCATTGGGGCGATTGTGCTGGGACTGTTTTCGCTGAACCGACTGTCGATAGACCTGTACCCCGA
>JAITKG010000080.1 GCA_031278495.1 Prevotellaceae bacterium
TATCAATGCCTCGTATTCCGTGTCCCAAAAAAAAAGTATCTTTGCATGCACAAATTATTACATGGTGGAAAGAATAGCTATCCATAAACTGTTACAGCAACGCATCCTTGTGCTTGACGGCGCAATGGGGACAATGATACAGCGGCACAAACTGGAGGAAAATGATTTTCGCGGCGCGCGTTTTGCTGCGCATCCCTGCGAGGTGAAAGGCAACAACGATTTGCTGAGCCTCACGCAGCCCGCCATTATTAAGGATATCCACAGCCAGTACCTCCGGGCTGGCGCAGATATTATCGAAACCAATACTTTTAGCAGCACGCGCATCGCCATGGCGGATTACCAAATGGAAGGGCTGGCGTATGAACTCAACCTCCGCTCGGCGCAACTGGCGAAAGAAGCGGCGCAGGCTTTTTCAACTGCCGGCAGGCCGCGCTTAGTGGCGGGGTCTATTGGACCGACCAACCGTTCGGCGTCGCTGTCGCCGGATGTGAACCGTCCCGGCTTCCGCAATATTACGTTCGATGATTTGGCTGCCGCCTATGCCGAGCAGGTACAGGGGCTGATTGACGGCGGCGTGGATGTGCTGCTGGTCGAAACCGTGTTCGATACGCTCAATGCCAAAGCCGCCCTGTATGCCATCGCCAACATTGCCTCGCCGCCGCCTGTGATGCTTTCCGCCACCATTGCCGACGCCAGCGGACGAACGCTGTCGGGGCAAACGCTCGAAGCGTTCCTCGTGTCCGTGTCGCATTACCCCTTGCTTTCTATCGGTTTGAACTGCGCATTCGGTGCGGAACAGATACGCCCGTATTTGCAGGAATTATCCGCAAAAACGGAACGCTTTGTCAGCGTCTATCCCAATGCAGGTTTGCCCAACCGCTTCGGCGGCTATGATGAAACGCCGGAAAGCATGTGCCGCCATATCGAAGGATTTATCCGCGAGGGATTGGTCAATATCGTTGGCGGCTGTTGCGGCACTACGCCGGAACATATCCGCCACATTGCCGGAGCGGTGGAAAACCATGCGCCGCGCAAGCCGCAACCACAACCGCATTATCTCCGGTTAAGCGGACTGGATGCTTTGACGGTTACGCCGGAGAGTAATTTTATCAATGCCGGCGAACGCACCAACGTTACCGGTTCGGCGAAGTTTTCCAAACTCATCCTTGCGGGCGACTACGAGGGCGCGCTGGCGGTGGCGCAACGGCAAATAGAAGACGGCGCACAGATTATCGACGTGAATATGGACGAGGGAATGCTGGACGCCAAAGCCGCCATGACCGCCTTCCTCCAACTGGCTGCTTCCGAGCCGGACATTGCCCGCACGCCCGTGATGCTTGACTCGTCGAACTTCGAGGTTATCGAAGCCGGCTTGAAATGCTTGCAGGGAAAGTGCGTGGTGAACTCTATTTCATTAAAGGAAGGCGAAGAAAAATTCATGGCGCAGGCACGGCGGCTGAAGCGTTACGGCGCAGCTATCATCGTAATGGCATTCGACGAGCAGGGGCAGGCGGATACTTATGAGCGCCGCATTGCCATTTGCAAGCGTTCCTACGACCTGCTGGTGCAGGAAGCAGGCATTGCGCCATGCGATATTATTTTTGACCCCAACGTGCTGGCTATCGGCACAGGACTCGAAGAACACAATAATTATGCGGTAGATTTCATCGAAACCGTTCGCTGGATAAAGCAAAACCTTCCGGAAGCCAAAGTCAGCGGCGGTATCAGCAACCTGTCGTTTGCGTTTCGCGGCAACAATGTCATCCGTGAAGCGATACATTCCGTGTTCCTCTACCACGCTATCCGTGCGGGATTGGACATGGGCATTGTGAACGCCGGCATGCTTGCCGTATATGAAGACCTCCCAAAAGATTTGCTGGAACTCACAGAAGACCTCGTTCTCAACCGCCGTCCCGACGCTACCGAACGCTTGTTGCAGTCGGTATCCGGCGTTCGGCAGCCGCCGTCCAAACAGCCTGCTGCTACTGCCGGTTTCCAGCAGCCGCCGCAGGCTGTCGAAGAGCGGCTGGCGCAGGCGTTGGCAAAAGGACGCGACGAGCATCTGGAAGCCGATATCCGCGAAGCGTGGGACAAATACGGGCAAGCATTGAAAATAATCGAAGGTCCGTTGATGGATGGCATGAATAAAGTCGGCGAACTGTTCGGCGAAGGGAAAATGTTCCTGCCGCAGGTGGTGAAGTCGGCGCGGGTGATGAAAAAGGCGGTGGCATTCCTTGAGCCTTTTCTGGCGCAGGACAGCCGCAATGCCGCCCAAAAAGCCGGGAAAATATTACTGGCTACCGTCAAGGGCGACGTGCACGATATCGGGAAAAACATCGTGAGCGTAGTGCTCGCCTGCAATAACTTTGAGGTAATTGACCTGGGCGTGATGACGCCCTGCCGCACTATCATTGACACGGCAAAAGAACGGCAGGTGGATATTATTGCGCTCAGCGGCTTGATTACGCCTTCGCTCGAAGAGATGATCCACGTGGCAAAAGAACTGGAGCATGAAAAAATAACCGTACCGCTGATGATTGGCGGCGCAACGACTTCCAAGCTGCATACCGCCGTAAAAATTGCGCCGGAATATTCCGCTCCGGTGGTGTATACGTCCGACGCTTCGCGCGCCGCGCTGGCTGCCGTTGCCCTGATGGGCGAACGCCGCGACGCATTTATCCGGAAAACCAACGATGAATATGCCACGCTACGCCGGCTGCATGAAGGCAAACAGGCGCAACGCCAAATAACGCCCATCGCCGAAGCGCGGCAAAAAAAATGGACGGGCGAACCCTACGTTTCCGTGCCGCCGGCATTCACCGGCGTGCGCACGTTCGACCGCTACGACCTCGCTACCCTCGTTCCCTATATCGACTGGGCACCGTTTTTCCACGCATGGGAACTCTACGGCACGTTTCCCGCCCTGTTGCAGGACGAAAAATCGGGCGCAGAGGCGGCGCGGCTGTACCACGACGCGCAACAAATGTTACAGTCCATTGTTTCTGAAAAACGCCTGACGGCACGCGCTGCCATTGGCTTCTGGCATGCCGCTGCCGATGGCGACGATATACGGTTATATACCGGCGGCACGCGTCCGGAAACTGCCGCCGTCCTGCCCATATTGCGGCAGCAAGTGAAGAACGACGCAGACGTGTATTGCGCCCTGTCTGATTTCATGGCAGCGGACAACGCCGGCTACATCGGCGGGTTTGCCGCCACCGCCGGCATCGGCGTGGACGAATGGACGGCGCGCTTCCGCCAGCAGCACGACGAATACAGCAGCCTCCTGATACAAACCCTTGCCGACCGCTTGACGGAAGCCTTTTCGGAGCACCTGCACGAGCGCGTCCGCACCGAGCTATGGGGCTACGACAAGGCAAACCGGAACACCGGTATCCGTCCCGCCATCGGTTACCCGATACTCCCCGACCATTCCCTGAAGAAAACGCTGTTCGGACTGTTGGACGCCGAGAACAACTGCGGCATCCGATTGACTGAATCCATGGCAATGTTTCCCACAGCGGCAGTCTGCGGCTTGTATATCGACCATCCGCAGGCGCGTTATTTTGCCGTTGGCGACATCGGCGACGACCAACTCGCCGACTATGCCGCCCGCAAACAGGTAAACCCGCAAGAACTCCTCCGCTTTCTGGCAAACAAAAGATAGCGCACGGACGCCGGTTTGCTTAATCACCTGATCCCTCCATTTACGGATTTTGTGCCAAAGTTTCGGAACAATGGGGAATTGTTTTGAAACAATTTACGAAAAATCGTACTTAAAAAGTATTTTCTTATGCTTGGATAACCCGGTTTAACTGCCTGTTATATCTACCGAATCTTTCCCGGCAGTTACACCGGTAGTGTCGGAAGCGAAAAAGCGGCGGCGGAGCGTATCATCAACTGCCGGGGCAGTCCGCCGGCGTCGCGTTCGCGAAGCAGGCGCTTCATTGATAATGGCGGAAATGTCTTTTTGCAATTGTTTTTCCAGTTCCTGCCGGACATTGAACAGACGCCCGTAAAGGGAATGTTTCTTCACCGGGTCGTCAAGGTCGGAATAGAGGCGTTTGGCTAAGCGTATTTTCATATCGCCGGGAATGCCGGTGAGGTTCAGTCCTATTTTTAGTAGCGGTACAGGCCATTTCAGGATAGATATGTGGTAATCGAAACGCATATCAAGGTATTGCGTGCCGCCCACAGCCACCTGGTAACGGTCGATAGACAATACAAACGGGAATATGAGTATATAATTATCGCGCAAAATCAGTTCCAGCGATACGCTGTCGATAATGTTGCGCTGTTTATTTTTAAAGTATAATGTTTTGGCAATACTGGAAAATGTTTCGCCATCCAGCAGCGTCAGATTCTCGCCGGACAGGGAACAGGAAGCGGTAGCGGTAGAAAAATCGACATTCATCATAGCGTCCAATTTCGACAGTCCGGTTACATGGCAATCCACCACGCCTTCAAAGGAACGCAGCATGGGCGCCAAGCTGTCGAGCAGGGGAAATGCGTTTATGAGTTCTTTCACCTGTATCCGGTGCAGGAATAAATCCAGTCCTATTTCGGCGTTTTTAGGATTGTTGGCTTGGTAGGCAAATGCCAGTTGCATGTTGCCGATATTGGAATGCAGCCTCACGTCCGGCGCATGTACCGCCTGATTGCGCACAATAAACTGCGTATTGACGCTGTCCAGTACGAGTTTTGAATAGTATGCCTTGTTAATTTTTGCCTGCATGGTAAAATCGATATTGCGCGGCACAACAAATACGCCCGCCAGCGTAGTATCATCCTGCACGGTCAGGGGGATTTCTTCCGTTTCGTCCAGCAGTGCGCCGGAAATAGAATCTTTCACCCGGTTGTCCTGAAAACTGTAGTTAGAGCCTGCCACCAGCGCGCGGATCATTTGGTTCAGGTTAATGGTATCGGCTTCTATTTCGAATGCCGCCGTAATGCGCCGGTTGTTGAGCAATGCCTGTCGGATGCCCCTGAGGCTGCCGCTCAGGTTGACCCGCGACCGTCCCAAGCGCATTTGCAGTTGTTTTATCTTTACCGAATCAATGGAAAAATCTATTGCGCCTTCCACAATCTGCGTGCGTAGCGGGAAATGCGGCGTGCGCACACGCGCCCGTTGTATATCCACGCTTCCGGCGATGTTCCATTGCCGCAGTATGGTTTTTGCTTCCTGCGATTCCATGCGCATGTTTACCACGTCGCTGTTGGCAGCCGCAGTAGCGGATAGCGGGCGGTTGGCGCGGCGTTGTTGGGCGGCGGCAGAAGCCGTATCGCTACGGGTACGGGTAACTGTCGCCGCCGGTCGCCGGTGTGCCTGTATGCGCAGTTTTCCCGTGTTGATACTGCCACTGAAGCCGGGCGCCCGGCTGCGGAGCGTATCCAGCGTGAAACGCAGGAGGTATTCCGGTTTGGCGGGGTCGGTTTTCAGGGGACGCGTAGCAACGGTTCCGCTCATTCTTCTTGCCTGTAGCCGCAGGCTGTCTTTCCGTACAACGAGATTTTCCAACCGGACGCTGGAAAACACTGGAGCAATAGACGCCAAGTCTTTTGCGGGCGAAGTGGAAAAGATAGCCGACCATTTCCCGGTACGGACAGACAGCGTGTCCATCGCTATGGTTATGCTGTCGGCGCTGACCCGTCCGTTAAAGAGGATATCGCGTTCACGGCGGCGCGAGGTATCCTTGTAATTGCTGCCAAAGCGTCCGCGCAGGCAGGGTACGGTAATCAACAGTTTCCGCGCCGGATATGCCACCTGCATGCTGTCAATATCAACATCGCCATTGGCTTTGATTTTTCCCCAGTCACCGTTCAGCACATTGTCCAGGAAACATTCGCCGGATATATCCAAATGTATTTGTCCTTGCATATCCATGCTGTCTTTCGGGGGAAAGTTTTTTTTCAGTTGTGTAAAATCCACATCGCCTTTAACGGCGGTTTGCAGGTAGGGCGCTGTAAAGAGGTCTTTTGCTCCGGCGGTAACGTGGATATTCAAGGCAGGGCTTTGCACCGCCAGCTTGTCCAATTGTAGCGTAGAGGGCGTTTTGCGGCTGAAGTCAAGGTAAGCCGAGCCGTCTATTTCCAACAGTTCTATGCCTTTCCTGCCGGGATATTTTGCACTCCGCACCTGCCCGTTGGATAGTTTCAATGAAGTGCGCAATACCGGCAAATCGTTTGCACCGAAAGCGCCGCTCAGGTTGCCTTGCACCGCCACTTCGCCGGCGGTAGAGAAGCGGGAAAGAGCGGACGAAAAACCGGCAGGCAAATGCGCCAGCGCTTCGGGAATTGATGATGCTTGCAGGGTATAATCTATATTCATCCCGAGAGTATTATTCACCGTATCGCTTGCATCCAGCGAGCCGGTTACGCCAAAATCCATGTTTGCCAATGAAAGCCTTGCCTGTTCGATACGTATTTTGTGTGTTTTATTTTCCTGTTCCAGCCTTGCCGAAAACTGTAACGGCAAACTGTCGCACCACTGCATCCCGTTGTTCCAAACGCTGACCGACGGCACATCCAGCCGCAGGCGGAGTTGCGCCGAATCGGACGTCAGGCGGCCGCCCAAGCGGAGGTTCAATTGCCCGAGCGTGATGCTGCTGCTATTCCGGCGGTCGTTATATACAACCGTTGCGCCGGAAATCCGCACCCGGCGGATATTGAGTTCCGGCAATGCCAGTGTGTCCGCCACAGCCGTTGTGTCCCTGCGGAAGATATTCCAGTTCAGGTTGCCGGCTGGACTGACGTCCACATATACATCGGGGCGTTCCAGTTGCACGCGGTGTACCACAATTTTCTTGGTACGCAAAAATTCCACCGGGTCGAACGAAATTACGCATGACGAAAACAACAGCAACGTATCCGCCGGGCGGGACGGCATCGCGCTATCCGCAGCCGGCTTGACGAGCGAGCCATTAACCAGCCGGACGCCAATGCTGGGAAAGGTTGAAAAAATGGTTACATCTACTTCGTCAAATCCTACTTCAGCGTCGAGGTATTGATTGGCGAGGCGGAGGACTACCGGCGTAAGCTGCGCAGGCTTCAGCAAGACATAGCCCGCAAGGAATATGCCCAGCATTAAAAACAGCACGACGCCTGCAAAAATAACAACGATGCGTTTCAGGACGATTTTCATTTGTAGATTGGCTTAATTGTTAATTTGCCTTGATAACTAAGCGGCGCCGGCACGTTATGCTGTATGCCTCACGCTTAATTTTTATACTTAACCCATTTCCATATTTCCCGGAGGGTAGGTTTTTTGCCATACATCAGGATACCGACACGGTAGATTTTCCCGGCAAACCAAACGACAGCAATAAACGTCACAAACAACAACGCTAATGATAATGCTATTTGCCAAAATGGAACGCCAAACGGCATCCGCGCCATCATGACCATTGGGGAGGTGAAGGGAATCATCGATCCCCAGAACGAAAGCGAACTGTCGGGATATTGAAAAGTGTGCAGCATGAGGAATATGCCAAGTATAAGCGGTATGGTTACCGGGATAGTCAGTTGTTGCGTATCGGCTTCGTTTTCCACTGCCGAGCCGACAGCCGCAAACAGTGCGGCATACAGGAAATAACCAAAAAGGAAATAGAAAAGAAAAGCGGCAATAATCGCTACGAAATTGATAGCGCTCAACATGCCGAATATATCCGAAGCTATCGTGCTTTCCAGCGTTTTCGTTACTTCTGCGCCGGCATTGCCCACTATTGCCGGCATCATGTCGGTCGCCGGGGGAACAGTGAAAAAGCTTTGCGCCACAGTAGCTAAAACCAGTGTCAGGAGTATCCATATTATAAACTGCAACAGCCCGACCGAAGCCACGCCGGTAATTTTACCCATCATCAGTTGGAATGGCTTCACGGACGACACGATGACTTCTATTATCCGGTTGTTTTTTTCTTCGATGACCCCGCGCATCACCATGTTGCCGAACATCAGGATGAACATGTATATCATAAAACTGAAGATATAGGAAATGCCCATGCTCAAGCCCGCATGCGTGGCTTTCTCTTTGCCGTCGTCGCCCCAGACAAAGGTTTTGACGGGGATTTTTGTTTTCACAGACGCCAAAATAGTATCCAAACCGGGAATTTGATAGGATTCCAGTTTATATTGTTCCACTACTTTTTCCATGTTGCGTTCCACATGGTTTTGCACTTCCATGTTAATTTGCCGGAAAGCGTACATCCCTATGGACACTTGCTTTTCCTCATCCATCGGGCTTATCGTAACAATGGCATACCATCCTTCTTTTTCGAACTGTTGTTTCAACGAGTCAAGCGATGCGCCGGGGCGGAAATGGAAAATAAGGTTTTCGGTATTCGCCAGCGCTTTCCCTGCCAGTCCTGACTGGTCAATGACTATAATCGTTTTCTGCTGGTCGTCCTTTACCGATTGGATGAGGAACGGCACTACCATTAACCCGGCAAGCAATACCGGCACAAGGATAGTGGTAATGATAAACGATTTTTTCTTTACGCGCACCAGAAATTCGCGCTCAATAATCAGGAATATTTTTTTCATGGTTGTTTTTATTGATTTGTTTCCAATGGTTACACGGATAGTTCGTTAATTTAAAGGTCAAAAGTTTTAAGGTGGCAAATATATATTTTTTCTTCATTTGCCATAGACCTTATTTATCTTAGCTTTTGGCTTAGCGCCGTCAATCATTTTTTATTCTGCACAAAGTTACAATTTTTTTTCAAAGCAATACTCAAAAGGAAATCCAAGCAGCAAACGGGATTTACGGTTTAATGTGCTAATGTGACTAATGTGCTAATGTGACTAATTGGGCTGGCGCGGCAGGGAAGTTAAGAACTAAGAGTTAAGAACTAAGAGTTAGGCTGGCGCGGCAGGTGAGTTAAGAACTAAGAGTTAAGAACTAAGAGTTAGGCTGGCGCGGCAGCAACTTTCAACTTTCAACTGCACCGTTCGCCGTTAGCCGTTCACCGTTTACCGCGCGCAGCGCATTTATCGCCCGAAGGGCTTTTATCGCGCGCAGCGCATTTATCGCGCGCAGCGCATAACGCAGCAGATTCCTCGACTCCGCTTCGCTCCGCTCGGAATGACGTGCTAATAACCGTTGACCGTTCGCCGTTCGCCGTTCACCGTTCACCGTTCGCCGTTCACCGTTATCCGGAACATTTTTTTGGATATTAAAAACATTTGCTACCTTTGCAGTCGCTTAGGCAATGAATTAAGCAATGAATACTCACCCATACATATTACCGTATTCTGTGTCCCGTGCCTCACGCGTAGCTTTACGCGCCACGTGTGCTGCG
>JAITKG010000115.1 GCA_031278495.1 Prevotellaceae bacterium
TATGCCGCAAAAAAAGTAACCTTTAGCGTGTCTTGGACAAACTCGCCCACTGCGCCGTATAATAACCGCGTATGGGTGTGGGTAGATTTGTGTCCGGTGACCGGCACGTCGCCCGGCACATTTGCCAAAGCCGTTATCAGCAGTCCTTCGGCTGCCGCCGGCAGCATTGCGACTGTTTCCGGCAACACGCGCGGCTTTTATATAACCACCAACCCTTCGACAGTTACCGCGACATTAAGCAATGCCACCGGCAAATTCAACTGGTGCGCCTACGGCAGCAACTATCCACCGAATGCCACAATGAATAATGGAACGTACACGTTAAAAGGCTATGCTTTGTCCCTATTATTGTTTCAACGCGCTACTTTATAAAAACAATCGCATGAAACAGGAATTTATAACGGCGATTTTACGCGGTGGTATGCAGACTGTTTTTTTTCGATGCACCACGATATAACCTTAAATTTTTGAATGTTGAAACCTTTGAATCCTGCTGGGGATAGCTGTTACTTTCCTGCACATTGGTTTTTGTCGCTATTTTTTCTCATCTTCATTATATGAAGTTCTGAAGCCTATACGTTTGCGAGGTTTATCTTCTGTCCGTTTCTGTTCTGCCAGTTCGGTAAGCGCTTGATATATTTCACTAAACTGCATGTTGGTAGTGAGCATAAAATCTTCTAATTTGTGATTAAGTTCCACATATCCGATCGCATACTGCCTCAGGGTAACAAAAGCACGCATAATGCCCCTGTTTATTTCTATAGCTGTTTTTGAATGGATAATGCTGCTAAGCATGGCTACGCCTAATTCAGTAAAGGCAAAGGGAGCATATTTTATATTTTTCCCTCTTCCTCTGTTCAAGGTCGCAAATTGCGATCTTGAAAGTTCCGTTATTTCATTATCGGAAAGTTGAAACATAAAATCGCTACCTTCAAATCGTTCTATATTACGTCGCACAGCTTCTTTCAGACGTTTTGTTTCCGTCCCATACAATTCTGCCAAATCAAAATCAAGCATTACCTTGCGACCTCGAATCTCATATATCTTGCTTTGGATTACCTGTAATTCCATAATTGGCATCTGTTATTAGTCATGCTACACAATAGTAGATATTTTTTTATTTCATCGGGAATATCATTACAATGGCTTGTATTTGATATTAACATATTGCTTTTGCTGATAGCTATTCCAGATTAAACTCATCCACCAATGTGTGAATTATTTTTTGCAAAAATTCAATGCGTAGGATATTCTTAATTGTACCAAAACTGTATCTGACTGTATCTACATTACCACCCGCTACCAGTAAAACGATAATTTTGAATTGCTTTTTTTGTTCAGTCGGGGTGACAGGACTCGAACCTGCGACCTGATGCTCCCAAAGCACCTGCGCTAGCCAACTGCGCTACACCCCGCTAATATGCCCCATCTTTGGGGGTGCAAAGATACGGTATTTTTTTTGCCGATGCAAACCAACAGGCAACTCAACATTTTTTCTTACCTTTGCCATATTATTTTAGCAACCGCTTATGAACGAAAAAATACGTATAGGCATTACACAAGGCGACAGTAACGGCATCGGTTACGAAATTATCATAAAGACATTGGCGGATGCACGGCTGCTGGACTTTTGCGTGCCGGTGGTTTACGGCTCTACCAAAGCGATGTCGTATTACCGCAAACTACTGAATGCCGACCCGATTACATACAACAGCATTACGATTACCGGCGATATCAATCCGAAAATTGTGAATATCGTCAATTGCATTTCAGAAGATTTGCGTGTAGAGCCCGGAAAATCTACGCCCGAAGCGGCACAGGCAGCTTTGCGTGCATTACAAACCGCTGTTGCCGACCTCAAGCGTGGAAAGATACAGGCGTTGGTTACCGCGCCGTTCAATAAACAGAACATGCAGCAAGGCGCAGGATTCCATTTTCCGGGACATACGGAATTTTTAGCCAAATCGTTCGATGCACAGGAACATTTGATGATTTTATTAAGCGACGTTATGCGTGTCGGCATCGTTACCGGACATATTCCTTTGGCGAAAGTGCCGGGTTCATTGAGCAAGGAACATATCTTAAAAAAAATACATTTATTAAATCATTCGTTGCGCCGCGATTTTGGCGTTACTCGTCCGCGCATAGCCGTATTGGGGCTTAACCCGCATGCCGGCGACGGCGGTATATTGGGCAAAGAAGAGGAAGATATTATTACTCCGGCAGTGGCGGATGCAGAGAAGCAAGGCATTCTTGCTTTCGGTCCCTATGCTGCCGACGGGTTCTTTGGCGCCGCTTCGTTCCGGCGGTTTGATGCGGTACTTGCCATGTACCATGATCAGGGATTGGCGCCATTCAAAGCCTTGTCGTTCCATGCAGGCGTGAATTTTACCGCCGGTTTGAACGTCGTGCGCACGGCGCCTGCACACGGCACCGGTTACGACATCGTAAAAGCAGGTACTGCTTCGCCCGATTCGTTCCGCGAGTCTATTTATGCCGCCTGCAGCATCCTGCGCCACCGGAAAGAATATGACCAACTCACGGCAAAGCCACTAAAGCCGCTGAATGTAGAAAAATTGCCTTCTTATTAAACAGCGCCTGCCGGTTTGAAAAATCAACACCCCATAACGCCGGGTAGTTTTGAAGTAACCGTTTACACCGACGGCGCGGCTTCCGGTAATCCCGGACCGGGCGGTTATGGCATTATTTTAATGAGCAACGGGTATCAAAAGGAACTGTCGGGCGGCTTTGCCCATACGACCAACAACCGGATGGAACTGATGGCAGTGATTGTGGCGTTGGAAGCCTTAAAATACGACAATTGCCGGGTGCAGATTTTCAGCGATTCTTCTTACGTGGTGAACGCTGTAGAAGAAGGATGGCTCGTCAAATGGGAACGCGCTGCTTTTAAAAAGAAAAAAAATGCCGATTTATGGCTCCGGTTTTTGAAAATTTACCGCAAGCATCAGGTGCAGTTCCACTGGTTGAAAGGGCATGCCGGACATCCGCTCAATGAACGCTGCGACCAATTGGCGGTAGCCGCTTCCATGCAACCGGAACTGCCCGAAGACACAGGCTATGCAAGCGCACAAGGAAACGACGGATTGTTTTAAGGCGATTAGAAAATAGCGTACCCCAAACAAAAAGAAACGCTAACAGCGTTTGAACAGGTGGAATTGTTACTTAAATGGTAGATTCAAGGTTATGAAGTTTAGCAGGCATTTTGTACCTTTGCATGCTATGAGCGACGAAAATAAAGACATAAAAAAATTCATCAACTCGGAATACCAGCAGGGTTTTGAAACCGATATAGCGCAGGATTTGATTCCGAAAGGACTGGGCGAAGAAACCGTCCGGTTGATTTCCGCGAAAAAAAACGAACCGGAATGGTTGTTGGATTTTCGCCTGAAAGCTTTCCGGAAATGGACTGCCATGACAATGCCCACTTGGGCGCATTTGGAAATTCCGCCGATAGATTTTCAAGACATCATTTACTATGCCGCGCCGAAACCCAAAGCTGCCGCCGCTACCACCGGCATCGACCCTGAATTGCAGGCGGTATTCGATAAATTAGGCATCCCGTTAAACGAACGGAATATCCTCGCCGGCGTGGCGGTGGATGCGGTGTTCGACAGCGTGTCGGTAAAAACCACTTTCCGCGAATCGCTGGCGGAGAAAGGAATTATTTTTTGTTCGTTCAGCGAAGCCGTGCATGATTATCCCGATTTAGTAAAAAAATATCTGGCGTCGGTTGTGCCTGTGGGCGATAACTTCTTCGCGGCGTTGAATAGCGCCGTGTTCAGCGACGGTTCGTTTTGTTATATTCCCAAAAACACGGATTGCCCGATGGAGTTGTCTAGTTATTTCCGCATCAACGCCAAAGGCGCCGGGCAGTTCGAGCGCACGCTCATTGTCGCCGACGAAGGCAGCCGGGTGAGTTACCTCGAAGGCTGCACCGCCCCGCAGCGCGACGAAAACCAAGTGCATGCGGCGGTAGTGGAAATTGTGGTGATGCAGGACGCCGAAGTGAAATATTCAACCGTGCAGAACTGGTATCCGGGCGACAAACAGGGTCGCGGGGGTATCTATAATTTCGTGACCAAGCGCGGCATCTGCAAAGGCAATAACAGCCGGTTGTTCTGGACGCAGGTGGAAACCGGCTCGGCGATTACATGGAAATATCCAGGCACGATTTTGAAAGGCGATAATTCCTATTCGGAATTTTATTCGGTGGCGGTTACCAATAACCACCAGCAAGCCGACACCGGCACAAAAATGATACATCTTGGGAAGAACTCCCGCAGCCGGATTGTGAGCAAAGGCATCTCGGCGGGCAAAAGTCAAAATTCATATCGCGGGCTGGTGCGGTTTTCGCCAAACGCCGAAAATGCCCGCAATTATTCGCAATGCGACAGCCTGCTGTTGGGCGACGAGTGTGGCGCGCATACGTTCCCCCATATCGAAAACGAGAACGAAACCGCCATCGTCGAACACGAAGCCACGACTTCGCGCATCGGCGAAGACCAGCTATTCTACTGCAACCAGCGCGGTATTTCTACGGAAGACGCTATCGGGTTAATCGTAAACGGCTATGCCCGCGAAGTCATCAACCAGTTGCCGATGGAGTTTGCCGTAGAAGCGCAGAAGCTATTGCAGGTGTCGCTGGAAGGAAGCGTGGGGTAAAAAACAAACCGCAATATTTTTACCGGCAAATAATTTTTATTCTACCCAAAACAAATCGCGGATAATGGCGTCTGCCAACAGGAAGCGGCGCGGCGGGATATGCAGTTGGTTGCCGGTGCGCGCCAGTATGCCGGCAGCTAAATGTTGTTGCGCTTGTTGCAAACAGCGTTGCAAAAACAATTCGCCGAATGTTTTTGCTATATGTTGCAAATCCGCGCCTTCGGCGGCGCGTAGCGAAGTGAGCAGGTATTCATTGAACTGCATTCCGGTAGTCAATTGTTCTATTTCAAATGCCGGCTGCCGGTTTTCTATTGCCTCCATGTAGCGGCGGTTATTCGCTATGTTCCATTGCCGGCTTTGCCCGTTATAGGAATGTGCCGAAGGACCAATGCCGAGATATGGAAATCCTTTCCAGTAGCCGCTGTTGTGTTCCGCACGAAATCCGTTGCGGGCGAAATTGGAAATTTCATAATGCATGTATCCCGCGTCCTCCAACGTGTCGTGCAGGTATAAAAACTGTTGCACGCCGGTTGCTTCTTCCGGCAACGGCAGTGTTCCCTTTGCATATTGTTTGCCGAACAGCGTTTTCGGTTCAATACTCAAATGATAGGCGGAGATGTGCGGCACGTGGAGGGACAATGCCAGCGCAATATCTTGCCGCCATTCTTCCGGCGTTTGTTGCGGAAGCCCGTACATTAAATCTATCGTGATGTTTTTGAAACCGGCTTCCTGCGCCGTTTTTACGCAATCTATCGCTTGTTGCGCCGAGTGCCTGCGCCGCAATTGTTTCAGCAACCGCTCATGGAACGATTGCACGCCAATACTTAGACGGTTTACGCCCATATCGCGCAACTGCGCAATATATTCCGGCGTACTGTCGTCGGGGTTTATTTCAACGGTAATTTCCGAAAAAGCCGGCGGCGTGAAAAGTTGGCGGGCTTTTTCTATTAACCCGTGCAATTCGGCAGGGGAAAGCGTTGAGGGCGTGCCGCCGCCAAAGTACAATGTGGCGGGAAACTGCGGCGCGGGTAAATAATTTTTGCGTTCTTCCATTTCGCACAACAGCGCATGCACCATCTGTTCTTTGCGTTCCAGCGATATGCTGGAATGAAAATCGCAGTAGGCGCACAGTTGTTTACAAAACGGAATATGAATATAAAGCATTATTTTAGCAACGTTTGCCCGTTGCCAATGAGCCCGCCGCCCGAATAAATTTCTACGGTGTAAGCGCCTTTGGCAAACTGTTCGTTGTTGCCGCCGTAAAAAATACACATTTCAATGTCGCTGCCCTGATAGTCCACTTCGCGCATATCCGAATACACCAGTTGCTCGCCGCCCACGAGGAATAAATTATTCTGGGATTGTGTCATCAGGATGCCGTCGGGACCTTTCACGCGGATAAATACCGTGCGGACGCCGCGTTCGGCAATGTTGTTTTCAAGCAACGTGAAGCAGGTTTTTAATTTATCGGCGCTGCGCGCCCTCGTTACGTCTTTCCCTTTTGTATTGATGCCGGTAATCGCAACGTCGCGGGCTTTCAGCATGCCGCCCTGTTCTACTTTTTGCGCCAAGTCATCGGTCGTTTGCACCAGCGATTCGTATTTTTCACGCGATTGCTGCGCTTCGGCTTTAGCGGTGGATGTTTCTTCGCGCAGTTGAATATTCAAGGTATTCAGGGAATCAAGCTGCCGGATATAGCCGCGCATAATGTCGCGCAATGTACCCAGTTCTTTCTCATATTCGCGGATACGCGCACGGTTGGTAGCGTCGGTGCGCCTGATTTTTTCAATCATCAACTCTACTTTATGCTTTTCCAGTTCCAGTTGCGCGTTCAATGTATCGTTCGAACTTTGCAACGTATTATATTCCCCCCGTAAATTTTCAAGATTTACTACCAGTTCGTCTTTTTCCGTATTTAATTCCGCAACAATTTTAAGCGTTTCGCTACGCATATACAGCAATACTGCAACGAGCAACACTGTTATAAGCGACAGTATAATAGCGGTTATTTTTAATCCTTTCCTTGATTTTTTTTCCGGTTGGTTGTTTTGTGGCGCATGAGGTTCCATATTTTGTAATATTTCTTTATTTAACGGCAAAGATAATTATTTTTTCGTTAATTCGCGGAATAATTTTTCTACGGAAGTGTTGCCGGTGGCTTCGGATAGCGGCATGTCGGCTGCTAATTTCCCTTGATGAAGGATGACAATGCGGTTGCAAACCGCTTCGACTTCCTGTATAATATGCGTTGAAAACAGTATGATTCGTTCACGCCCCAACCCGGCAATCAATTGGCGGATTTCGATGATTTGGTTTGGATCCAGACCGGTGGAAGGTTCGTCTAAAATCAATACCGGCGGTTCATGCAGCAATGCCTGCGCCAATCCTACCCGCTGGCGGTAGCCTTTTGACAGTTGCCCGATTTTTTTATGCTGTTCGGCGGTGACGCCAACGCTTTCGATAACTTCGTCAATCCGTTTGTTGAGCTTGCGCCCCAACTTATGCAGGCTGCCCATGAAATGCAAATATTCCCGCACATACAAATCGGGATACAGCGGATTATTTTCCGGCAAATACCCGATAGTCCGCTGCGCCTCCAGCGGTTGTTGCGACAGGTCGAACCCGTTCACTACCGCTTTTCCCGCCGTTGGCGCAAGGTAGCCGGTTAGAATTTTCATCAGGGTGGATTTTCCCGCGCCGTTGGGTCCCAACAAGCCCACTACTTCCCCGCGTTGTGCGGAAAAACTCACGCCGTCCAGCGCCTTTTGTGCGCCGTATATTTTGGTTATATTATCAACGAGTATCATCTGTTTTACCATGACGTTATTTTGATGATGCAAAAACAAAAAAGGTAAAGCTGCATCCCGGATGCAAATTTACGCCCTTATACTTGATTTGGCAAATTATATTTTACGCCGGAAATTTCAACATTCAAAGATTACAAAATACCGCCGCCCACAACAGGTGCAACCACAGCGCGGCATTTTCATGCGCCGTTGCATGCAGCAAAAACAGCCGGATTTGTAACCATCTTAATTTTATTTGCATAGTATGATTATTTTTTTGTACTTTTGTGCTTCCTTAAAATAAACAGGCGCCCGGCTCCAAAAACATAAGGGCTTGCCTTTGTCTAAGGTGCTGTAACGCCTGAACCGTCCAGTAGCTGTAAAGATTTTGTACTGTGACGGAGAACAGAGGTCAAGTCCTTTTCCTCTGTTTTACCTGTGTCGAGAACATTTTATTCTTCATGGTTGCGCGATGAAACCCTACAGGAGACAAGGCGCAACGGAGGTTAGCGGTTGTAAAAACGCACTATTAGCGGCTATTTTAATATTTCATCTATCGGGGCACAATTTCCATTCATTAACAGCAGCAACACCATCCGATGTGTGAACCAGACACCGTTATCTTCCAGTAATATTGGCTGTACCCCAGGAGTTTGCACCGGGTTTCGCACAGATTCTCATCATCCATTAGGTGCCTATACGAACTACACGAGCTATCCTCTGTGGGCTCGCATCCCAACGAACACTCGGTATTTTCGTAAGTAGCGTATTGTGTGTTTAAGATAGTACCACACGCGTTCCTCCATTGTATATATGCTGTATTGCACACACCAGTACATTCACCATCATAGGTGGCATAGTTTGGCGTGGTGCAGCCAGTATTATTATAAGTGCCATAGGTGGGATTTATCACCTCGCTGCATTGGTTTCGCAATTGCACGTAAGCCGTGTTGCAACTTCCCGCACACGCGCCGTCATATGTAGGATAATTTCCGGTTGTTTTACAGGTACCGCTGCAGTCGGTTGTGCCATTGGCGCAACAGTTCAACAATCCCGCCGCTTCGCCGTTCCTGCCGCACCATACGCCCGGACAACCGGTAGCGTCAGTGAGCGCGGTAATTACGCCGCCGGAATAAGTGCTGGCAGTCCATTCTATCGTGTTGTTGATAATAAACGGCGGCGAGCCTTTCAAGTCATAGCCGCCGCTGCTGTTGTCTCTTGCATTGGGCGGAAAGTCGCTGCCGTACACGCACCAGTTGAATTTGCCGGTGGCGTTGTCTAACGTAGCGGTAACGGTCGAGGGGTTGGCGGTTACATAAA
>JAITKG010000178.1 GCA_031278495.1 Prevotellaceae bacterium
TATACGTGGTTAGTGCAAAACTTCGGCGGCGTGCCGATGCTGGCCACAGGCGAAACCTATTCTACCCATCCGGGCAAGGAACGCGGAACGGCAGAAGAAGCATGGGCAATGATTATTGAAGACTTGGAGTATGCGCGCGATGTACTGGACTGGACGCCATGGAACAATCAAAAAGGCAGGGTTACCAAAGGAATGGCAAAAGCCTACCTCGCACAGGCATATATGTATATGGCGAATATCAACGACCGCGCTGCATGGTTCGGCAAGGCAAAACAGGAATTGAAAGATATTATAGACAGTCCTTTATACTCCTTAAACCCCTGTTTTGGTCAGATACATATACCCGGCGTTTACTACCAGCCCGAAAGTATATGGGAAGTAGCTTTTCCTGAATTTGCGGATAACATGGGCTGGGGAAAGGAAGGACAGACCGACGCCCTGTGGTGGCCTGTGCAACTCAAAGGAAACAAAGAATATGGCGGCTGGGGTCCGCATTATGTATCATACGAATTTTGCTGGTCGTTTGAGCCGGGCGATAAACGGCTGCAATACGAAGTTGCCCGCTATGGCGAAAAAAATGAATTTGTATTAGCAGATGTAGATGGCGACCCCGCTGTGCTTAGTCCTCCTTTTTATGTAGAAATCTTCCCTGATTTTTTCTACAATGTGGGCGGTCTTGGACCGGACTTTGGATTAGTAGGCTTGCAGACTGGCTGGCGTTCTGCCTTTATTACCAGCGATAATGTGCCGAATAATTCGGATAAGAAATTATGGAGGCAACATGTGGCATATAAGGGACGGGAGTATAATTCCTTATCGTCAATCCAAATACGGTTGGCGGCAGTCTATCTCAACTATGCCGAATGCTGCTTTGAAACAGGCGACGCTACTACAGGCTGGGAATATATCCAAAAGATTCGCGACCGCGCCTGGGGCGCGCTCGAAGGCGGCGCCCCCGCAACCATGAGTGGAGCTGTATTCGGAGGCAAACCTTTCCCGTTCACACTGGGTGGAACGGCTGCTCCCGATGCACAACAGTTCTATTCCCAATATAAACGGTCGCCCGGTAAAATTACCGGCACACTGAAAAAATTGATTGGGGGGGATGATGTGTCGCCGGTCTATGATGCGGCGGACGAAACTTATGTAGGGCATGACTACACGCCTTACACGGCAGAGCCCTGGAAAGTGGCATTAACCATTGAACGCCGGCATGAATTTTTTTCCGAATACAGTTTATGGTACGACATCTGCCGGATGGGCATGGCGAAACAGTATCTGGATGCAGAATATCCCAAGAATAACGACCCTGTGCGGTTTGAAGCAATACTCGGATATGGGTATGGCGACCAGTATGTTCCCAATCCGCATACCGTACGCAACTACGAACATAACCCGAACCGGGAACTGTATCCTATCCCGTATGACGAGCTTGTGAAGAATCCGGCGCTTGACCCCGGCGTTGACCAAAATCCGGGATACTAAAATTAGTTGAAAGTTAAAAGTTGAAAGTTGAAAATGGCTATTGCGCCGGCAACTTTCAACTTTTAATCTTTATTTTTAACTGCCGAACAAAAAAGTTAAAAATGCGTTATAAATCACATTCTGTAAAAAAGCGCCGGAAAACATAAGAGAGATAAAAAAAATCTCACATGAGATAAAAACCAAAAAATAAGTTTTGAAAATGAAAAATTATGTATGGAAACCTGTTTCGCAAGAAATGAAACCTGTTTCACAAGAAATAAAACTTATTTCACAAGAAATGAAATTCATTTTACAAGAGGAATTACAACAACTTCAAGTGAAATGAAAACTGTTTCACGTGCAATGAAATTCATATCGTGTGAGATAAAAAAGATCTCTTTTATGTTTTTTTCAGCTATATACCCGAAATAAAACAACTTTAATATAAAAACTATTTAATAATCATTACAATGGAAAATTTAGTAACCATTACCATTCATTTGGCAAACATCCTTTCAGGTTATATAAACCTGTTTTTATCCTCCCTTTCTGAGGGAGAAGTATTATTGTTAGCCGGTAGCGGCTTCACGCTCGCCTTTTCCTTAGGCGTTGTGGCGATCGGCAATATCACGGAGGGCGTGATGCAAAACATCCGCAGTTGGCACGGCAGTATTGACGACCAGTTTACCGCTATCGACAACCTTGTCAAACTCATCCAGCAGCATCAGCCGGGGTGGGACTTACCTGTTGACCAGCTTACGGAACTTTCCGCCCACCGCGACGAGTTGCGCTTCCTGATACCCCAGTGCCGCTCCACCTCCGGTTCGAAAGACGACCGTAACCGCCGCAACTCCCTGCTCAAATTGACCGTAGGACTTTGCCTGCTTCAAGTACGTGTTTGGGCGTACAAGGCATATACGACAGGCGTCCTGACGGCTGACGACGTGCATCAACTCGGCTTCCTGCTGCCCGGCGAAAGTGGCGGACATCATGACCGTACCGAAGCTACCGACATCACAGCGGAAGTCAAGGTAAAAGTAATCAATGAAGACTTTATCCGTGTGATAATTGACCAGTCGGCTGGCGAAAACGCCGCCTTAGTAGTGCACGGATGGCCTCCGGGTGTGAAAAATGCCCTGATAGTCATCACCGCCAACGATGGGAAAACAGAAGTTTACCGCGAACTAACTACCCGCCTGCACAACGATATCCGCCTGCCCAATGGCTCGCATGGCAAGCAGTTCATCATCAAAGCAGCTTTCCTTAAACATGTGAACGATGAGCCGCGCTTCGGCAATGAACCGACGTTTTCCATGCCGCTCACGACCGAAGACCTCGCCGCCGCCCTTGACCGCCAGCATCACGAAGATTTTGAAGAACAATTGCGCGAAGTAGAACGCCAGCGGCAAGAAATCGAACGCCTGCAAACCGAGTTAGCCAGTAAACAGTAAATAGTAAACAGTAAACAGTTTTTCACCTTAATTTGAGAATTTTAAAAAAAATATTGTACATTTGCAGATACAATTAAAAAAGGCGTGGGCTGAAGCAGGAAGCAGAACAGAAATTTAAAAGGTTTATTCGAGCATAAAAGTTAAAAACCCTTATTTGCAAAAGCCCCCTTAGTAGTAGAAAGATAAACCCTTATTTGCAAAATCCCCCTTAGTAGTAGAGCAAAATAAGAGTTTTTTTGAGAATTAAATAAGGTATATTTGGAAATAAGAATCAAAAACCCTTATTTGCAAAAGCCCCCTTAGTAGTAGAAAAATGATTACATGTATTAAATATCCCTTATTCCCTTATTATTAACATAAACATATAAAATAATGGAAGTACAATATAATAATCTCTACACTCATTTTGTTTTTACAACAAAGGGTAGGTTTCCCTGTATAGCCGAGAATAATCGCGAGCGCATAGAAAAATATATTACTGGAATAGTAAATAACCACAGTTGTAAAATGTATGCCATATATGCAAATCCTGAACACGTGCATTTCCTTATTTCACGTTCGCCCGAAACAAGCGAACAACAGGTTGCTACTTTAATAGCCGATGCCTCTGAAATATTTATCAACAACGGTAAATTATGTACAGGCCGATTTTATTGGCAACAGTCGTGTTCTGCCTTTTCCGTTTCCAAAGGCGATATTGATAGGGTGTGCAAATATATTCTAAATCAACCTGTGCATCATAAAAAGAAAACATTTGTAGAAGAATATGATCAATTCCTGAAATTTTATCAGCATACACTAAATCCAAATAAGGGAATAAGGGATGAAGGGCATCCCTGCCACTAAGGGAACTTTTGAAAATAAGTTTTTTTTGAAAGTTAAAAAGGTGTATTTTAAAAACCCTTATTTGCAAAAGCCCCCTTAGTAGTAGAAAAATTATATGTATTAAAAATCCCTTATTCCCTTATTATTAAACATAAATAAAATGAAACAACTAACCTGTGTCATCTTCTGTTTACTGTGCAGTGGTGGGGTGTCGCTTACGGCGCAGAACTTCCAACTGAACGCATCGGGCTATTTCAATAACCGGGGCGTGGATGTGATGGCTTTCGACGATATTTACCCCGAAGGCCACCAAAGCGGCGTCAGCCTGATTATGCACGGTAACCGTGTGGCAACGAACGGCGACCTCCGCTTTGAACCGACGCCCGGTCAATGGCAACCGGTGCCTAAACAAGGAATCCGGAATGTGGATACGGCAGGCAATGCTATTACGGTATCCCTCAGCTATCCCGACTCCTCCCGCCACCTGACCGGCTTTAATCCCCAAATATACCCCGATTTTGTATTTACCTACACCGTAAAAGTAAAAGCCGAGAACGCGTCCATCGCGGTAACGGTTGATTTAGACCGCCCGGCGCCGGAAGCGTTTCTTGGTAAACTGGGATTTAACCTTGAACTTTTCCCGGGCGCATTATTCGGCAAGCCGTGGATAATGGACAGGCAACAGGGTATTTTCCCGCCACAGCCTAACGGGCCTGTTGTTATACAGGAAAGCGTGGTGTCGCATACCGGGCATTTCAATCCTTCCGGCAAAGCAAGCCTCGAACAGTTGAGCGGGCAGGGGAAAGGCTATAACCCTGTCCGGGCAGACGGCATCATTTCCGAACCATACGCCACAGGCAGGCGTCTGACCGTTAGCCCGGATGACCCGTACCGGAAATTCACCATCGAATCGGAAAACGCCGAACTGAAACTCTACGATGGACGGATGAACCATAATAACGGCTGGTTTGTGGTACGCAGTGAAATCCCCGCAGGCGTTACCGAAGGCGCCGTCCGGTGGATCATCACCCCGAATGTGGTAACCGAATGGACTTACAAGCCGGTGATACAAATATCACAATTAGGCTATCATCCCCAACAGCAGAAAATAGCGGTCATCGAATTAGATAAAAGGGATGTGCAACGGGAAACGCCCGCCTTATACCGGATTACTGAAGACGGCGAAGAACTGGCGCTGGCGGCAGGCGGTAGCGAATGGGGAACGTTTTTGCGTTACCAGTACTTGAAGTTTGACTTTACAAACATTTTGGAGGAAGGACTTTACCGGGTACGCTACGGGGATGCGGCGTCGTCCGTTTTCCGCATAGCGGAAGACGTGTACGACAGGGGCGCCTGGCAACCGGTACTGGAATATTTCCTT
The DNA here is from genome assembly GCA_031278495.1 of Prevotellaceae bacterium. Taxonomy (GTDB): domain Bacteria; phylum Bacteroidota; class Bacteroidia; order Bacteroidales; family UBA932; genus JAIRKX01. The sequence continues at coordinate 5,122 of JAITKG010000178.1, forward strand.
CCCGTGCAAATGTGCCATGTCAAGGTGAGTGAAAAATACCGTGTATGGCATGACCTGTGCCATGAAGACGACGCCCGGATGGCGCCTGTCGATTTCAACCATATTGACGGATATGCACAGGGACTGTCAACCCTGACCTCTTACCAGCCGGGCGATAAAGTGCCGGGATTAAATATCGGGGGCTGGCATGATGCAGGCGATTTCGACCTGCGTATAGAATCGCAAGCCGGCGAATCCTATATCCTCGCACTGGCGTACGAGGCGTTTAAAGTGGATTATGACGCTACACACATTGACCAGCACAAACATACCGTAGAAATCCATCAACCCGACGGGAAGGCGGATCTTTTGCAGCAAATCGAAAACGGCGCCTTATCGGTTTTAGGCGCTTACCGCTCGCTGGGACGTTTGTACAGGGGCATTATTTGTAACGATTTAAGGCAATATGTTTTGTTGGGCGACGCAGGCGCTATGACCGATGGTATTACCGGCAACGACGATGACCGGTGGGTCTTCACGGAAGAAAACCCGATGAGGGAATTGACTGCTGCCGCACAATTAGCGGCGGTTGCCCGCGTATTAAAAGGGTTTAACGATACCTTAAGCACACAGGCGCTGGAAGCAGCCCGCGCCATTTACAAAGCAGCGGATGCCGGTAATCCCATGATCGCTTTCTTTAAAATACAGGCGGCGGCTGAATTGTTTTTGACAACACGGGAAAAAGAATATAAAGACTTTTTACTGTCGCAAACGGATAATATCGCACGGTTTATTCCAATGGTCGGCTGGTTTATCGGAAGGGTTGAAAAAGCCATGAACGATAAAAAGTTCACAAAGGCTGTCCGCGCGGCATTGCCTGCGCTCCGCAAGCAACTCGAAGCGCAGGCAGCCGAAACGCCCTACGGCGTACCCTACCGTCCGAGTATATGGGGCGCAGGTTGGGATATACAGGAATTGGGCTACCGCTACTATTTCCTGCATAAATCATATCCCGATATCTTTCCTCCGGACATCATGTATAATGCGTTGAATTTTGTGTTGGGCTGTCATCCCGGCTCCAACACGGCTTCGTTCGCTTCCGGCGTCGGCGCCCAGTCGGCTACCGTAGGCTACGGGCTGAACCGTGCCGACTGGTCGTACATTCCGGGCGGCGTAGTTTCAGGTACCGCGCTGATACGTCCGGATTTTCCGGAATTACTTGAATTTCCCTACCTCTGGCAGCAGGTGGAATATGTGATGGGAGGCGGTTCTTCGCATTATATGTTCCTGGTGCTTGCCGCACAGCAATTATTAACAAATAAACTTTAACGCAACACGCAAAAATAAATCACATTCTAAATTTTATACTTATGAAAATATATAAATTATTATTTTTAGCAGCAGTATCCGGATGCTTGCTCGCATGCAACGGAACGCAGGAAGCAGGATTTAAACCGGTAAATCCGGATGCTTCGCCGGAAGTTCGCCAGCTTCTTGGTTTCTTATACTCCTTACAGGGGAAATATACTGTTACCGGACAACATAATTTCGTGAGCGATTTTGCGCGGTATGACAAGGTCGTTCATGAAATGACGGGAACTTATTCCGGACTGTGGGGCGCCGATTTTAGTTTTATGGCGCTTGGGGACAATATACAAAGGTTTCAACACTGCGGGCCGATGAACCTGACGGCTCCTTTTGGTCCCTGTGAAGTAAACGGACTGGCAAAGGAAGAGCTCAGGCAGTTGCTTGTGGACGAAGCGAAGCGGCAATATGCGCGGGGGCGTCTCATCACGCTGATGTGGCATTGCTGTTTCCCAAGTAACGGCGACGAATGTAACGGCGACGATATTTGGCGGCTTGCCGAACGGCTTCCCTCGCAAGCAGAGTGGGACGAACTGGTAACAGACGGTACGGAACTGAATACCTTATGGAAACGCCAAATGGACGGCGTCGCAAAATATTTGAAACAATTGGAAGAAGCGAAAATTCCTGTCCTCTGGCGTCCTTTCCATGAAATGAACGGCGTTTGGTTTTGGTGGTGCAACAAACCGGGGGAAAACGGCTTTAAAAAATTGTGGATAGCCATGTACGACTATTTTACCAGTCACCACAAATTAAACAATCTTATCTGGGTATGGAATACCAATGCGCCGCGCGATATACCCGGCGATGAAGCCGGTCCTTATGCCGATTTCTTTCCGGGAACCGCCTATGTGGATGTATTGGCTGCCGATGTGTATAATAATGACTGGAAACAGTCGCATCACGACCAGTTACTTGAATTGGGCGGCGGAAAACTGATAGCCCTGGGCGAAGTAGGGAATGCACCCGCCGCCGGGATTTACGAACAGCAACCGTACTGGTCATGGTTCATGGTATGGGGATATTGCATTTATGACTTTGCCGCCATGATGGCAAACATACCGCCGCCACCGCCGCCGGGCGAAACGCCACCGGCAATGCCTGCCGCGCCGCCTGTTTTCAACTTCCCCTCTACCAATCCCGCTGTGGAAGCCATCTACAATAATCCACACAGCATAACAATGGATAAAATTGATTTCGCAAATAAAACTTATAAACTGAAAAAATGAAAAAGATTATTATTATTTCCTTGTTGATATTTGCTTGTAATATAGCAAGTCATGCCCAGTTCCCGTTCGCGGTTACTCCCCGGGAACCTTTGAAATGTACCGACCGGCAATGTCTGGTTGAACTTGTGGACAACTATTTTAAGGCGCTCGTAGCACACGATCCCAGCCAAATACCGTTTGCCCCCAATGCCCGGTTTGTAGAAAATGTCGATTCCAAGCCCATAGGTGAAGGGCTTTGGCAAACCGCTTCGGCTGTTCCATCTTCTTTCAAAATCTACGTTCCTGACCCGACAGTGAAAGAAGTCGGCTTCATAGGAATGATGGAAGAAAAAAACCAGCCCGTAATGATAGCCATCCGCCTTAAAATAAACGACGACGGCTTTATCAATGAGGCAGAACACGTGGTAGTCAGGTATTTGGAGCCGAAGAACATGAAAAACCTGCAAACCGTCCGACCCGGTATCCTTGCGGCAGTTCCGGAAGAACAGCGCATGAAAAGATATGAAATGGTAGGTATCGCCTACTCTTACTACGACGCGCTGATAATGGACAACGGCTACCTGTCGCCCATAGCCGACGACTGCGCCCGCCGCGAAAACGGGTCTCCGGCAAGCAACAGCGGCATTCCCGACAGCGAAACAGACGAAAACCCTAACTACAGCGCCCTGAAAACCGTACCGCAATTGAACACCAATATGATGGACTACATTGATGATATCGACAATGTTCGTGTATTTGCCGTTGATCCGGTAACAGGACTGGCTATCGGGTTTTCGCACTTCCGCCATTCGATGCTGAAAAAAACCTTCCCGATTTATAACATGCCCGGCGTTACAACCCGTGAAATGTTTGATATGCCTGCTTTTGACCTGCCTGCCGCGCATATTTTCAAAATCCGCGACGGACAGATACATGAAATCGAAGCATTGGGCTTTATGACGGGATACATGGCAGTCACCGGATGGGAATAAACAATTTAAAAACAGGAATAAATCATGAAAAAAATATTTTTACCTGTGACGCTGTTCGCTTTTGTTACAATAGCCTTTGTAACTTCTTGTGAAGAACAGAAAAAACTGTCGCGCGAAGAAATTGTAGCTGATTTCATGTTCCAATACACCAGCCTTACCCCTCAACAGGTAGCAGACGCCGTTGGAACGGAACCGCTTACATTTGCAAACAGCGAAAAAAGTCCGGGCTATGCCCTCGCGCTCGACAATGGCACACCGCTGGATGTGCCTGAAGGCGTAGCCTGTATGCGCTTAAACGATATTACGCTGAATGTTTGGCGCAAAGACCATACGCTCACTTTCTTTGTCGCCGTAGTGGATGAGCGCACGCAACTTGCCACTGTGTTTGAAACATGGCTCTGCGGGGAAAGCTTTTTTAACCAGACACTGCCGCCGCGCGAACTTCAACGCCATATTGCCACAGGCTTTATTGCAGGCGGCAACGTCCCCAGCCATCGCCACAAAGCTACAAAACGACTAACCGGCAAAGTAATGCAATGGGCAGACGAGCTGACGCTCTTCGGCTCGCATAATTATTTGGCGTCGGTGCCGGAGGGCTCGCAGCAAACATTTTGCTATCCGGCAGATTATTACGAACTCGACGACCGCCATTGGCTTTATTCGCGTGTGGAAGTAGAATTTAGCGGCGCATTTGTGCTGGATGTGATTGACCTTTACACAATGAAAAAAATCGGCGTGCGAATTGGTTTCGATGCGCACGACCAATTTATCCATCAACTCTATTCCGACTCCGGAATCCTTCGCGGACAGGTGGCTGCGTTTGGACCGTTTGGCGTTTCCAATCAAAAACTGCTCTCTGCCATCCCGGAATTTATGAGGATTCCTGTAGAGTTCCCAATAATCAAAGGAATGAGGTATCTCTACCGTCCGTTGGATTTAACCCAACCAATGACCCTGACGGAAGTGAAGGAAGTAGCCGTCAAAACAAAGGCATGGAAAGGAGCGTTTGAAGGCGCAGGCAAAGAGAAAAAAATGCTGGAACATTCCTCATTGCTTGAAAACAGGAGATTTACAATTGTGTTTGACGATAAAACCACTTGGGACTACGAAATTGGCGAAAACTTCAACATGCGCTTCCGTGAAGGCGCAGGCGAATGGAAGCCGGAGCGATATGACGCTTTTGAAATGGACGACCAGTTAGTGTTTTTTGCGCACACCACCGACAGCGATTGCCCGGTGGATGGTTTGCAGTATGCCATTGACCTGAAAAACGGACTTGTAACCTGCATCCGCTCCACCTTCGACGATGAGGAAAATCCCCGCGTTCCCCGCCAGCAGTGGCTTTTTGGCGTTATCGAAACCAACGGCATTACGCCCTCGAAACACCGCCACCAATTCACAGACGAGCTGCTGGGACGCTCATATACTTGGGAATACAGCGACGAAGTGGCCTCGCAGCACTACTACACAACTACCGAATCGTTTTCGTTTGCCATTTTCCAAAATTCGGAAGTGGGCGTAATGGGCAGTTTCCCCTGTAAGTACGTAAAAATAAGGGACGGGGTATACCTGATGTCATGGATTGAGATGCGCTCGCAGGGAATACAGGGCATTTTGCTTTTCAACACAAAAACCATGCACGACTGCGGCACATGCCATGGCATGACGCATGACCAAACGTTTGAATTTAATACCTTCTGCGCCGAAGCAAGAAGCGCCGGACGGTATAATTAAGAAATTTATATAAAAGATTAAGGATATGAAAAAAATATTTTTAATATTCATCGCGCTTGGAGTGGCGTTTTCATCGCCGCTGCTGGCGCAACCCGAAGTAATGGCATGGGGCAATATAACCGGTATTCGTATAGACGGGCAGTTGATTGATTTTGAATCATTCCTGGCAGTCGCTGATAAAGACGGAATAAAAACGGAATTTACCGGGAAAGAACTCCAAAACCCAATGTATACGCGCGAAGGCAAATCCCAAACGGTTACGACGGCTATTGACAGGATTCGCTTCAAACAGGTAGTTACCGAGAAAAGTAAAGGTGTAGCAGACATTGCCATTGAGATGCAGTCGGATACGACGCTTGAAACCGGCGGCGTATATTTTCGGCTTTTGCTCCCCGCGAGGTATTATGAAGAAAAAACATTGGACATATCCAGTAATCGTATTTTTGTAAAAGGCGACGGGCAGCAATTAACGCTGGACTTCGACCAGACAGTGGTTGCCTTTGAAAAGAAACGCCCGAATCCTTTTGCCGCTTTTGGAGCGTGGGGCGGCTTCAGGATACCCAACGGGCCTACCGATTTATATATAGAAATCGCTGGAAAAAATGTGCAAAAAGGACAGGCTGTTTCTTTGCATTTCACGATTACGGCGGCAGGGGATATCGATACTTCTCCGGTTGATATTGTGGTGGATACAAAAAATCCCGGACGTGAATTTTTGGGATTGGGAGGCAATTTCCGTTTACAGAATCCGCAAAACGATCCGAAAGTTATAGATTACTGCCTTACAAACATGCGGGTTGCTTTTGGGCGTGTGGAAATGCCCTGGTATAGCTGGCAGCCGGAAGAAAAATCCGACCCGTTGCAGGAGGCGTTAAACGGTCAAATCCATTCGCAGGTGGATAATGCCATGAAAATGGCTCAACGCCTCAAATCTCTAGGAATGCCTGTTATTGTAAGCGCATGGTTTCCTCCTGCATGGGCTACCGACCCTGCCTATCCGCGTGGATTCGGCGGGGTTGCCGCACAAAGGCTGCTTATTTATAAGCAGGAGCAAATTTACAAGTCAATAGCAGATTATTTGGTTGCGTTGAAAAATATATACGGAGTGGAAGCAACAGCCTTTTCGTTCAATGAATCCGATATAGGTATTGATGTATATCATACACCTGAACAACATGCCTACCTTATCAAAACATTAGGCGCCTATTTTGCTTCACGCGGATTATCGACCAAACTATTGCTCGGCGATAATTCGGATGCTACCACATTCGATTTTATACTCCCCGCGCTGAATGACCCAGCCACTTACCCGTATATTTATGCCGTTTCGTTCCATTCATGGCGTGGATGCGACGACCGGACGTTGAACAAATGGGCTTGGGCTGCCCGTCAAATCAATGTCCCGCTTATTGTCGGGGAGGGAAGCACGGACGCCGCCGCCCACCGGTATTCGCAGATTTTTGCCGAAACAACGTTTGCGCTATATGAAATCAATTTGTATACGCGTATATGCGCCATCACGCAGCCGCAGTCTATTTTGCAGTGGCAACTTACATCCGACTATTCGATTCTGTGGGGAGACGGGATTTATAATTCAACCGGCCCGCTTCGCCCGACGCAACGCTTCTGGAACTTGAAGCAACTGGCGGCTACCCCCGAACATTCATTTTCCCTGCCGTTTACCTGCTCGCACGGCGACGTCAATCCGGCTGTTTTCGGCAATATTGCTAAACGGCAATACGTGGTGCATGCCGTTAACAACGGGGCGGCTCGTTCGGCTGTTATAAAGGGATTGCCTGTTACAAAAAATGCGGAAGTAACGGTTTACATAACAAATAGCCGGCAAGGTATGGAAAAAGTGGAAAATTATAAAATAGTAAATAATGAAATAGAAGTTAATTTCCCCGCCGTAAGTTTTATTTCCATTTTCATCAATTGAATGACGCGTTAGCGGACGCCAATACGCTTGTCGCAACTTACGACTTACGACTAAATAATACTTTATTATCTTAAAATAATACTATTTTGATATTTTTCCCATAGTTTCGTTTATTTAGCGAGAAAATAGCTATCGTTATTTATTGGCATACTAATGTTTACAGACGTTGCTTGCCAGCCGGAACAGGGAAAGAGCCGTTCCCGTTTTCATTAGGAAAATGTTAAATGCCGGCAATTCTTCCCTGTTTTTTTCTTTTTTTCCTCCCTGTTCCGGATGATAGTTGTAACCCATACAAATTTTTGTAATTTACTATTTTAAGAATTATTTCGCCAGTTTCTTCAAAATATTTTCCCTTACTTTTGAAAATATGTTGAAAAATATCAATAATTGATAACAAAGTATTTGCAATGAATCATTTTTTACCTTTA
>JAITKG010000086.1 GCA_031278495.1 Prevotellaceae bacterium
CAACGAAATAGATATGGAAAAACATACGCCGAATTTCTTTGATTTGGGGATAAAACTTTCTTATCATTTTCATCTGGGCAAAACAACGGAACTTGAACTGAGCGGCGGCGTAAAGAACATCTTTGACAGTTTCCAGAAAGACCTTGATGCAGGACAGATGAAAGATGCGGCCTACGTCTATGGTCCATCATTTCCTCGAATGGTGTTTTTTGGGGTAAAGATAGGGATATAGGGGAAAATAACGCAACAGTGGACGAAACTAATTATCCTGAAAAAATGATTTATTCTTTGTTTTGGGGCTGTTATTAGTCTGAATGGACAACATTTTGACTCTGTCGATTTTCAATTCATAACCGCATGTCGTTGGCATGCGGTAGCGAGAACGCCACGTCGCATTCTGCAAAAAACGGTGCGCTTACATCACGGGCATTATCAACAACAAGATTGACTTTACGCCAGGCGTGCAATCATTTCTGTGAACAGCATTGACATCACGCTGGCAGCCTGGTTGGCGGCTTTGATTACATCGCCGCCGTCGTTTACGTAATCGGGCGGAAATTCATGCGCTTCATTGGTGATAACCGACATGCCGAATACCCGCATGCCGCAGTGCCGCGCTACAATCACTTCCGGCACGGTGGACATCCCTACGGCGTCGGCGCCGGCAGTACGGAAAAAGCGGTATTCCGCCGGCGTTTCGTAGGTAGGACCGGTGCCGCCAAGGTAAACGCCTTTTTGCAGCCGGATGTGTTGTTCTTCGGCGATGGTTTCGGCTAATTGGATCAGCGCAAGGTCATAGGGGCGCGTCATGTCGGGAAAGCGGGGACCCATTTCTTCCACATTTTTTCCAATCAGCGGATTGGGCAGCAGGTTGATGTGGTCGCGGATAATCATCAGGTCGCCGACTTTGTAGTTGCAGTTCACGCCGCCGGCAGCGTTGGAAACAAACAGGTTCTTGACGCCGGCAAAATACATCGCCCGCACCGGACAGGTTACTTCCTGCATGGAGTAGCCTTCGTAATAGTGGAAACGGCCTTGCATTGCCAGTACTTTTTTCCCGCCCAATGCGCCAAAAATTAAATTCCCCTTATGCCCCGTAGCGGTGGAACGTACAAAGTGCGGAATGTCGGCATAGGGAATTATTACCGGGCGTTCAATTTGTTCGGCAAGTTTGCCAAGCCCGCTGCCAAGGATGATAGCGGTTTCGGGTGTTTCGCCGTGTATTTTCGCCGAAATAAAAGCGGCGGTTTCTTTGAATTTTACTACACGTTCGTCCATAGTATATCCGGTTAAAGTAGAGTACAAATATAACTAAATTTATTTTCCCGCAAAGGCGCGTTCAATCCTGTTTTCCGCGCTCCGTTCCCCGTTCTGCCATTTTCCGCGCTGTGCGGGCGGCGTTTTCGAGAATGGCTGCTTCGTCCGGTACGCGGCGGTTTTCCATGAGGATGCGCCCGTCGCAGAGGACGGTATCCACGCAACTGCCGTGCGAAGCGGAATAAAGGAGGTTGGAAGCAAAATGGAAATCCGGCGTGAAAGCGTACGACTGCAAATCAACCAGGCAAAGGTCGGCAAGGGCGCCGGGGGCGATTTTCCCGGCATTCACCTGCAAGATTGCAGCGCCGTTTCCGGTGATACATTGCAACGCTTCGCCGGCAGGCATCACTGTGGGGTCGCACCGCCAGCCTTTTTGCAGCAGCGCGGCTATTTTTGCCGCTTCCAGCAGGTCTAAATTATTGGACGACCCGCAGCCGTCGGTGCCGATGCCGACAGTAATGCCGGCGGCTTTCATTTCACTGTACTTGAACGCATGCCCCGACCCGATTTTCAGGTTGGAGTTGGGATTGTGCACGACTTTCACGCCGTGTCCCGCGAGGAGCCGTATCTCTTCATCATCTACGTACAGGCAGTGGGCGAGCACCAGGCGCGGCGAGAGCAGTTTTAATTTATGCAGGTAACGCACGGGGCTAAGCCCGAAATCTCTTACTGCATTATGGTATTCCGTTTGCGTTTCGGCGAGGTGCAGGTGGATAAGCAGGCGGTTGGCGGCGGCGAAATCGCGCACCCATTGCAGCGTATCGCCCGAAACGGTATAGATAGCATGCGGCGCAAGGGCAAATGAAATCCGGTCGCTGCGCGGGATAGCGAAATTCCGTTCGGTTTCGCGCTTGAATTGCGCGGCTACTTCCGGGCGGAAATAATCAAAGATAGTCGCGCCCAATGTGGCGCGCAGCCCCATTTCCTCAACGGCGCGCAGCACGGCGGGATAGGTCATGTACATGTCGTTGAAACACGTGGCGCCGGTTTTAATCATTTCGAGGCAGGCAAGCCGGACGCCATGGTACACGTCTTCCTCAGTGAGGTTTTTTTCGTATGGCCAGATTTTTTCATTCAGCCATTGTTCCAGCGGCATATCATCGCCGAAGCCGCGGAAAAGCGTCATTGCCGAATGGGTATGCCCGTTAATAAAACCCGGTATGGCGGCTTTGCCTGTGCCGTCAATTACTTTGTCGGCTTTGTCGTGCAGCCCCGTTCCGACTTGTTTAATAAATTTCCCGTCGATAAAAATATCCGCCGGTTGTTGCCCGAGCTGTATGTTTTTAATAAGAATTGTCATTATTCATAACTTATAATTCCGGGTGTTTTGTTGCAAAGATACAAAAAATGATGTGAAGAGAAGATAATACCGCCGCCCGTTCAAATAAATGGCGGGAAGGAATCCCCGCGTGGGGAAAGCGTCCTGCAGGTTGCGGATAAAAATTGGTAACGTTTTT
>JAITKG010000108.1 GCA_031278495.1 Prevotellaceae bacterium
TTTATTGAAAACCGGCGAATACTAAAAAACAGGGATTCCCTGCAATCGGAAAAAGACAAGGCAAAAGAACAGTTGGCGAATATGCAAAATGTGTCCTATCCTTTTTCCGTATTTTGGAAGTGGCACACTTTAGGTGATGCCTTTCTTGCGACACACTTTTCATAATTGCCGGTATTTTCAAGCGGAAATCCAATCACTGCATACGCCAAATGGCTAAACCCAATTAGTCAAGCAGGGGCATATCAAAAAAATACTGCATTCTATAAGATTACGCCACATCATTTTTCCGCGCCTGCGCCAAATCCGCCAGCACAATGGCGGTAGCGGCTTCCACAATCACGGGGACGCGCAAGGCAATGCAAGCGTCATGGCGGCCATGTACGGAAAATGTTTCCATCTGCCCGGTTTGCAGGTTGAAGGTGGTTTGCGGTCTGGCAATGCTCGAAGTGGGCTTTACGGCTACCCGGAAATATAATTCATTGCCATTGGTGATACCGCCGTTGACGCCGCCAGCATGGTTGGTCTGCGTGATTCCGGCGGCGGAAATAAATGCGTCGTTATGCTCCGAACCGCAAAGCCGCGCAGCTTTGAAGCCGTCGCCAAATTCAATGGCTTTAATGCCGGGAATGGAAAAAATCAAATGGCTCAAGAGTGATTCCACCGAATTAAAAAACGGACTGCCCCACCCTACCGGTATATTTTTCGCCGAACAGGTTACAATGCCGCCAATCGAATTATTTTCCGCCACCGCCTTTTCCACCGCTGCGGCGATATGCGGGCTGCCGCCCGCTTCCGCCAGCTCCGCCGTTACCGCCGCCGGCGCTATGAGTTTTTTTGCAATCACGCCTGCCGCTACCAATGCGACGGTCAAGCGTCCCGAGAAATGCCCGCTGCCGCGCAAATCGTTAAAATCATTCCATTTTTTGGACGTCGTGAAGTCGGCATGTCCCGGACGGGGCGTGTGGCGGAAGCGTTCATAATCCGCCGGGCGGACGTCGCCGTTGTCAAAAAGTACCGCAATGGGCGCGCCGGTGGTAAAGCCGTCGTACACGCCACTGGCGATTTTGGGAACATCGGCTTCCCTGCGCGCCGTAGTGCCTTTTGCGCCGCCCCGCCGCCGTTGCAAGTCACTGGTAAAATCATCGGCAGCCAATGCTACGCCCGCCGGGCAGCCATCCACCAGCACGCCTGCCAGCGCGCCGTGCGACTCGCCAAAAATGCTGATCCTGAAAAATTGTCCAAAGGTATTCATATTAGTTGAAAGTTAAAAGTTGAAAGTTAAAAGTTGAAAGTTAAAAGTTAAAAGTTGAAAGTTGAAAGTTGAAAGTTAAAAGTTAAAAGTTGAAAGTTGAAAGTTAAAAGTTAAATTAGTCACATTAGCACATTAGTCACATTAGCCCGTGTTATTGTTTCCATGTCGGTGAAAAAGGCGGGATAGGATTTGTTTACGCACCGGGTATCGTCTATCTCTACCGCTTCGTCCGTGAAAAGCCCGGCACAGGCTGCCGCCATCGCTATGCGGTGGTCATGGAACGATGATACTTTTCCGCCATGCACGCTGCCGCCATGCACCGCCATTTCATTTTTTTCAATGGTAATGGTAACGCCCAGTTTCCCGAAAGTGTCCTGCAAAGCTGCCGCACGGTTGCTTTCCTTGTGCGCCAAGCGTTCCGCCCCTTCGATGATGGAAATGCCGTTGCAAAAAGCCGCCAGTAACGCCACCGGCGGAAATAAATCGGGACAGTCGGATGCGTTGAAACGAAAGGCATTCAAAGATCCGCGCCGCACCGTCAATGCGCCGTCAGCCCATTGCAGCTGTGCGCCGACCTGCTGCAATACCTGCAATATCGCCCGGTCAGCCTGCGCGCTGCCGGCATGTAAACCTTCCATCGTAATTTCGCCGCCAACCGCCGCCGCCGCCAGCCAAAAAGCTGCGCCGCTCCAATCGCCTTCTACGGTACAGGTTTGCGGCGTGTAGCGTTGGTTGCCGCGTATTCCAAACCGTTCGTAGCCGTTGTTCTCTACAGCAATACCAAACGTTTGCAACAACTCCAGCGTCATATCCACATACGGGCGGCTGGCTAATTTTTTCACCGTTATTTCGGAATCGCCCTGTAGCAGCGGCAGCGTCATTAACAACCCGGAAATGATTTGCGAACTGGCAGAAGCGTCTACCGTTGCCGTGCCGTGCTGCAATGCGCCGTGCAGTTGCAGGGGAAGATAGCGGTTGCCGGCAGCGGTTGCGGTAACGCCAAAGGCTGCCAGAGCGGTTATCAAATCATCCATCGGGCGGCGAAGCAACGTGCCGCTGCCGGTAATTGCCGCCGCCGGGTAAAGCAATGCCGCCACCGGCGCAAACAACCGCGCACACAACGCCGACTCCCGCACATGCAACGAAATGCCGGTTTCCGGCAAAGGGAAGCGGGTTTGCGGCACGCCGGTTATCCGGTAGCCGGCGGCGGTGGTTTCGATTTGCGCGCCCAATATTCCCGCAGCGTCCACAGCCGCCAGCGCATCGCTGCACTGCGACGGGTTGCGCACTTCGCTTGCGCCCGGCGCCAACAATGCGGCTGCAATAGCACGCTGCGTCATGCTTTTTGAGGCGGGCGCGCATAAACTGCCCTGTATTTTCCGTTTACTATTCATGTTCCCGTCTGCCGCCGGCGGGTTCCCGCCGTATCCTTTTAAAAAGTTTGTATGGATGATTTTTGTTTACAAACATACGGAATATTTTTAATTACTGAAAGTTTTTTTTGTACCTTTGCAGGCATTATGCTTGGTTTTATCCATTTTAACCTGTCCGACGTATTGGATATTTTAGCGGTGGCATTCCTGCTGTACCAGATTTATAAACTCATTCGCGGTACGACGGCTATTAACATCTTTACCGGTATTTTGCTGCTTTATTTTTTGTGGTTTATCGTACGGGCATTGAATATGCAGCTTCTTTCGACCATACTGGGGCAAGTATTGGGCGTGGGTATTCTTGCGATTATTATCGTATTCCAGCAGGAAATACGCCGCTTCCTGCTGCATCTCGGGTCGCGCTTCAACAGCCAGCGTTACGCATGGCTGCAACGCTTGTTCAAGCAGCGCGCACATGCGCATATCGAACTGGATATTGATTCCATCATACGCGCCTGCCGGAAAATGTCGGAAACGGAAACCGGCGCCCTGATTGTGATTGAACGCCATTCGCCCATGTCTATGTATGCCGGTACCGGCGATATTATTGATGCGCGGATAAGCAGCCGGCTGCTTCAAAATCTTTTTTTCAAAAATGCGCCATTGCACGACGGCGCGGTCATTATCAGCCGCAATAAAATCTTTGCGGCACGCTGCACATTACCCATCAGCGAGCAGGTATATATTCCCGCGCAGTATGGCATGCGCCACCGCGCAGCCGTAGGGCTAACGGAGCAAACCGATGCTGTGGTGATTGTAGTATCCGAAGAAACCGGCGATATTTCCCTTGTAAAAAATGCCGTTATTAACCGCATGGAAGGCGGCGTTAACGAATTGCGCGTAAAAATCTTTTCCGCATTAAGCGATATAAGTTAAGCGGGAAGCTCACGCCTTCATGCCTTACGCTTCGCGCCCGGAATGTCTATGGAAGGATTTTTGCGGATTTTTATTTTCTGTTCCGTGCCGTTGCGCAAACGCTTAATATTGTTCCGGTGGGTTATCAAAATCATAATCATAGCCAGCACGCTGAATATTTCCAGCGTCAGCGGTTCGTAAGTATCCACCAATACGTCGAAAACCACAATCACGATAAAGGGAAAGGAAATTGCCGCGATGATAGAACTCAACGAAACATAGCGGGTAATCAGCAGGAAAATGACGAAAATACCCAGCACTATCAACATCGCCGCAGGGAAGATAGCAAGAATAACGCCGGCAATGGTCGCCACGCCTTTTCCGCCCTTGAACGAAGCAAAAACAGGAAAGATATGCCCCAACACCGCCGCAACGCCCAGCGCAATCTGGAAACTCACAAAAGTATTGGACATAAACCGGTCGGGCGGCTCGGGATTTTTTTCCAACGCGGTCAGGAGGATTAAACAGACCGCCGCCGCGCCTTTGGCAAAATCCAGTATAAAAACAGGCGCGGCGGCTTTCCAGCCCAGCACGCGCAATATATTGGTCGCTCCTGCATTTTTACTGCCGTGTTCGCGGACGTCTACATTATAAAACAATTTTCCAATCCATAAAGCATTCGATATGGATCCAAGAAGATAGGCGGCAATAATTAACGCAATATAAAGAAACATGGTCGTATTTTTTTTGTGCAAAGATATAAAAGTTTTGCAGAACCGCGTTTCGCGTATCAAGTTTCGATACGCAACATAAAACATTTTTTTGGATATTAAAAACATTTACTATCTTTGTGCCCAACAAAACAACTTACGGCTTATAACTTACAATTTTTAACTTTCAACTATCAACTATGCCTGTGCAAAACTTCTTGATAAAATCCTGTGAAAACCCTTGCATCGTAAGGAAATTTAATGTAGCTTAGTGCTGCGCTGACGCAATCAGCACAGCACAGCACAGCACAGCACAGCACAGCACAGCACAGCACAGCACAGCACAGCACAGCACAGCACAGTTGACTTCCCTTTAAACACCTTTCCGAAAGTAATTCTATCAGGGCTTGAAACCCTGGCAGGGTTTTGTACGCCTCCCTGCCGGGAAGCAAAAATTCAACCGAATTTTCTTTTCCCCACACTGCGGGAGAAAAACCACGCGCGTGGTTTTTCTCCCGGACGTTCCAGCGAAGAAACCCCACAGGCAATTCATCCCCCGCATTCATGATCACAAACCAATTAAATAAAAATGAATAATGAAACAATGAACAATGCAACGGAGTACGTCATTCCGACCGGAGCGGCGAGGCACGAGCCGCGCAGCGGAGGAATCTGCCCCAACACGCAGACAGTTTGGGATAGACAGCGGGATATCGCAGCAGATTTATCGCCCGAAGGGCTTTCACCGCGCGTAGCGCATTTATCGCGCGAAGCGCTTTCACCGCCCGCAGCGCATGACGCAGCAGATTCCTCGACTTCGCTTCGCTCCGCTCGGAATGACGGGAAGAAGCAACGCCGGAATGACGGGAAGGGGGCGACGCTCGGAATGACGGGGGAAGCAACGCCGGAATGACGGGAAGCAACGCCGGAATGATGCAACAGCAGCCGTCATTCCGACCGAAGCCCGCGAAGAATGAGCGGGCGGAGCGGAAGCCCCCTAACCCCCAAAGGGGGAACAGCGGGGCACAGAACACGGGCGCAAAATGCGCAGTTCCGCTTCGGAATAACGGAGCGCATTTATCTTGTGTGTTCGATAAAAACAATAGCTTTTTATCGAGTACGTTTGATAAAAGTACTAAGTGTTTGTTTGGTAATTAGAGATGATTTTATTGATATAGACATTACCATGCATGTTTGGCTTCGAGAGGGTGCTTGTCCCATTCCATTAAACCAATCAGGATGCCGGATAAGTCTATTTTAGCCTGATTACTATAATAAACCATTACTTTTTGAATAATTTATGATATCTTCTTTGACGGAACGAACAAATTTTTCCCCTGTCATATATCCTTCCGGTACTTTGCCGGTAACGGCAGGATTTTCAAATTCGATGCCTTTACGTACCTTGCAAAAATCACGCATAAAGCGTTTGCCTGCTGCCGTAGTATCGTCGATTTTTACTGTGTGTATCATAATCTCTGCTTGTTATTTTTAACGCAAATTTACATGAATTATACATATCTTGCAAGATAAATAACTTTATAGCCTTATGAAAAATTACACATTATTACTTTTGAGTGGCTGCCTGCTGTTTTCCTGTACGGAAAAAGAACAGCCGCAGACAGCCCCTGTGCAGCCTGCCGGAAAGATTATCTCCTCCGGCATCTCCAACCAGCAAATCACCTCCTTTGCCGAAGATGCGCTGGGGCATATCTGGATAGGAACAGGTCGCGGCGTGAATAAGTACGACGCCTACGATTTCTGCCAGTATTTCTTCGACAATAACGATTCCCTGAGTTTATGCGATAACAATATCCGGCAAATCTTCAGGGACTCCCGCAACCGCCTGTGGATAGCCACCAGTAACGGTATTTGCCTCTATACCGACGAAGATAATTTCCGTACCATCCCCAACGAATCGGTTAGCCAGAATGTCATGCAAATCATGGAAGACAGCGAAGGGCGGATATTCCTGAACATGGTGATACAACTGTGCGAATACAAGCCCGACGAAAACAGGTTTGCGGTAGTCATTCCCAATTTCGATACGGAGAAAATGTGGACTAACCGCTGCTTCACCGACCAGTCGGGACACCTGTGGTCGGTGTCCGGCTTATCTGTCCGCTGTTATGCCACCGGCAATATGGAGTTAAAAGCGGTCATTCCCCTTAAACGTTTTGTACATTATGCGTTCCTGCGCGATAACGGCGAGCTGTGGCTGGCGTCGGGCAATACGGTTACGGTGTTCGACACGAAGAGCAGCCGTTTTATAGACCTCCCCGAAGACATACGGAAACGCCCGGCATTGCCTGCGTCCATTGTCCAATCCATTCATCCCTATTCTGCGTCCTCGCTGCTGTTTAACACCTCCAGCGGTCTGTACCTTTATAACTTCGCGGAGCATACCGTTACGCACCAGTCCGAAGACGGTTTCCCTTTCCATGCGCCAAAATTCAGGATAACCGCCATGTTCACCGACTCGCAAAAGAACTTATGGATTGGCTCTGCCGACCAGGGGTATGTAACGCAGTACAGCAACAGGGAACGCTTCAACTATAACAATTACCTGCTTTCGCAAATCGGGCGCAAATCGGTAACGTCCGTAGCTGTTGACCGGGACGGTAACCTGTGGATGGTAACTTCCACCGACGGCGTGTTTGTCTATAGCCCGGCAAGCAAAACCGTCCGCCCCATCGATACCCGGATGTTCTTCCTCGAAGAGCAGGCATTTGTGCAAAACAGGGTGTCCCGTATTTTCATCGACAGGGACAACGCCATTTGGCTGATAAGCGAAATGAGCAAAGTCATCAAATGCCGGTACGACGGCAGGCTGCGCCCCGAAAAAGCGTACTGGCTGCCTACTACCGTATTTTGCATGGCGCAAGACCACTACGGCACGATTTACGCCGCAGGGTTCAACGAAAATATCTACACGCTGCACCAGGGGGATACGGCTTTCCGGGCGAAGCCGCTCTATGCGCCCACCTACGTGTTTACGTCGGGACTGCTGACGCTGTCTACCGGCGAGGTATTGGCGGCGTCGTTTGCGCAAAACCTGTGCCTCCTCAATCCCGTGTCCTGCACCATGCAGAGCATCCCTATCCTTGACAGCATCCGGCAGTCGGAGTTTATCCCCGTCACGCTCTATGAAGACTCCGCCGGCGACGTATGGATAGGCACACTGGCTAACGGGCTGTTCCGTTACTCGCCCGCCAAACGGGAAATACAAGCCATGCCCGGCATCGCCTGCCCGGACGTTTCCGCTGTGGAAGAAGACACGCAGGGCAATGTGTGGGTATCTACCCTCTATGGGCTGAGCAAGTACGACCGCGCCGCCGGCAAGTTCACGAATTACTACGCCAACAACGGCATCGGCGGAAACCAGTTCAACGAACGCAGTTCCTGCCGCCTGCCCGACGGTACGCTTGTCTTCGGCGGCACGCACGGACTGACGTGTTTCAACCCGGTGGAAAAAACTTACAAACGCCATACCCCGCTGCTGTTCGAGAACCTGAAAATACACAACCGCCTTGCCAACCCGTCGCCCAACGGCTGCATCGACCGGCATCTTTCCTACAGCCCCGACATCCGGCTGCGGCACGACCAGAACAGTTTTATCATCTCTTTCGCCGCACTGGATTACTACGAACATGAACGGGTGCGCTATTACTACATGATGGAAGGCTTCGACAAACTGTGGATTGACGCCAACTACCGCCACGACGCCTACTATTCCAACCTGCCGGCGGGACGCTATACCTTCAGGGTGAAAACGACCAGCAACGACGAAACTATTGAAAACGCAGAAAACGCCATTACCGTCATTGTGTCGCCCGCGCCTTGGCGCAGCGGATGGGCTTATAGCCTGTATGCCCTGCTGGCGGCGGTATTGATTGGCGCGTTCATAAAGACTTGGCGGCGTATCCGCGCCAGCCGGAAAACCGCCATGCAAGCGCGGCGGGAGCAGGAACAGGAGCAGTGGATAAATAAAATGAACATGAGTTTTTTTGCCAACATCTCGCACGAGTTCCGCGCGCCGCTTACGATGATTTTGGGACCCATTAACCAGTTGTGTGACGACGCCGGCATCACCGGCGAACACAAGCAACTGCTTCAGATTGTCCAACGCAGCGTCAGCCGGATGCTGGAGTTAGTGAACCAACTGCTGGACTTCAACAAGCTGGAGAACGATACCCTGAAACTGTGCGTGCGGCGCATGGACATCACCACGACGCTGGCGCGGAAAATAGATATCTTCCGCTTTAACGCCCGTAACAGAAACATCACGCTATCGACCGATGGGTTGGAAAATAGCTTCACGATGTGGCTTGACAGCGATAAACTCGAAAAAATAACCGGCAACCTCCTTGTGAACGCCTTAAAGTTTACCGGCGACGGCGGGCAAATATCCGTTGCTTTTGAGGTGGTGAGCCGCAGGAAAGCAATGGAACTCTTTCCCCTGACCGACAAGGACGCCGGCACGGAATATGTGAAAATCTCCGTAAGCGACACCGGTAGCGGCATCCCCAAAGACAAGCTGGAAAAAATCTTTGAACGCTACTTTCAGGTAGAGAACCAGCAGCAAAGCGGCTACAACTGGGGTATAGGCATCGGGCTATATTATGCCCGCCGCCTTGCCGAAATACATCACGGCTACATCAAAGCCGCCAACCGCCCCGAAGGCGGCGCAGTGTTCAGCTTTATCCTCCCCGCCAACGACGACGCCTACACCGCCGAAGAGCGCGAACGCACCGCCGAACATCATGAGGCTTTTCCGCTGCCCGCCGGCGAGCAATACCAGCCGCCCGCGAAAGAACCGCCGGCAAAAGAACCTTACAGGCTGCTCGTGGTGGACGACGACGCGGAGGTAGCCTACTACCTGCAAACCATCCTGTCGCCCTATTACCAAATCACCGTCTGCTTTAATGCCGACGACGCATTCAGGTGCATCAAAGAATACCTGCCCGATCTGGTGCTAAGCGACGTGGTGATGCCGCATGTCAGCGGCTACGAGTTGTGCCGGAAGATAAAGGAAGACCTGCAATCATGCCATATCCCCGTGATACTGCTCACGGCGAAAGTCACCATAAAAAATCAGGTAGAAGGACTGGATACCGGCGCCGACGCCTATGTGACCAAACCCTTCGACACGGCTTACCTGTTGGCGTTAATCAAGTCGCAGCTCAAGAACCGCGAGCATGTCCGCAGCCTGCTGGGACGTACCACCAAAACCGACAAAATAGAGAAGAACATCCTTTCGCCGAAAGACAATGTCTTTATGACGAACCTGTACCAACTGATGGAAAACGAACTGTCGAATACCGAACTTAATATTTTCCGCATGACCAAAGCGCTGAAGATGTCGCGCACGAAACTCTACTACAAAGTAAAGGTGTTGACAGGCAAAACCCCCAATGTATTTTTCAAGACCTACAAACTCAACCGCGCAGCGGAACTCCTGTTGGAAGGCAAGTACCGGATATCGGAAATAGCCGACCTGTGCGGATTTGGCACATTGTCGCACTTCTCCGCCAGCTTCAAAAAGCAGTTCGGCGTAGCGCCAAATGAGTATGCGGAAAAGGAGAATATTAACTAACGGTAATCCATTTACAATTACACGCAGCATCGCGCACTCACGAAAATTGCTTATGACAGGGAAGTGGGGAAATTTCCGCGTCCCTCATGTGATTTTAAAAATGTTCATGCGAATAATGAAGTAAACGAGCAATAAAATGACACCGATGGAAAAACAAGCAATAAACTTTTGTAAACCAAACGCTGTTTTCTGTTATTTTGTTAAATACAGAAAAATATGGGAAAAATAATTTTTTTGTCGAAAAAAAAGTGTATTTTTGCGACAAAATAAATTACAAACAGATATGAAAAGTATTGATGATAAAATAATTGATAATATTAAAAAATGCGGGAGGGGTAAAGGCTATTTTTCATCTGATTTTGCCTCTTACGGAGAGACAAAATCTGTGTCCAAAGCATTAGAGCGTTTGGTAAAATCACAAATACTTTTACGATTGTCGCGGGGTTTTTATTATTATCCGAAAATAGACAAAAAATTGGGATTAGGTATCCTGTATCCTTCACTGGAAGAAATAGCCCAAAGTATAGCCCAGCGCGATAAGGCGCGTATTGTCCCGACCGGTCTTTACGCACTTAATCGTTTGGGGCTTTCCACGCAAGTGCCAACGAATTTTGTTTATTTTACGGATGGTTCTGCGCGTAAGGTTAAAATTGGCAACGGAAAAGAAATTTTGTTTAAGCATACTGTTCCAAAAAATTTGGCTTTTCAAAACGATTTAGCCATGCTAATCGTATTTGCATTAAAGGAAATAACGAAAGAAAAAGTCATGCAGGAACATTTGGACAGGATAAAATTTTTGTTGCAAAAACAACCTAAAAAGCAAATAATGGACGACGCTAAACTGATGCCGGCATGGATAAAATCTATAATCATGAAACTGTATGAATAATTTTTTCAACCTTACAAACGAACAGCAAATAACCCTCATCAAGCAAACAGCCGATAAAATCAGCCTTCCGCTGCAAGCAATAGAAAAAGATTTATGGGTAACAAGTATTTTACAAATTGTATTTTTGTTGCCGCTTGCAGATAAGTTGGTTTTCAAAGGCGGCACTTCGTTAGGCAAAATTTGGTGTTTGATTGAGCGTTTTAGCGAAGATATTGACTTAGCCATTGACAGGAAACAATTTGATTTGGAAGGCGATTTAACAATAAAACAAATCAAAAAACTACGAAAGCAAGCCTCTATTTTTGTTAAAAACGATTTTTACAATGCCTTGCAAAACGCGGTGAATAAGTATAGCATAAAAAATTTATGTACAATAATACCCGAGCAGGACGGCGAAGGATATAAAACCTATCCGGAGCCGCGAAAAATTTTTGTGCAATATAAATCGCTGTTTGATAATTTGGATTACTTACCATCAGAAATTGTATTGGAAATCGGTGCAAGATCGTTGATTGAGCCGACTGCTACCGGAAATGTGAAGAGCTTTATTGCCGCGCATTTTGATTTTGATACCTCATTTGTCAATACGCCTATTATTACAGCCGTTCCTGAAAAAACATTTTTGGAAAAAGCATTTCTCTTGCACGAAATTTTTACAGGCAATGGCGACAAGTCTGCTGACCGTAAATCAAGGCATTTGTACGATTTGGAAAAAATGATGGACAAAGATTTTGCAAAAAGCGCTATTTCCGGCAATGAACTCTGGCAGGCAATTCATCACCATAGAGAAGTTTTTACTCGCGTCAATGGCGTGGATTACACACAAGATATTCGTAAAAATATTGTCCTGATTCCCCCGCCGCAAGTGCTTGATGATTGGAAACAGGACTATAAAAAAATGCAAAGCACAATGATTTACGGTACTTCTCTGACTTTTGACGAACTGCTAACGAGAATGGAAGCGTTACAAAAAAGATTTAGAAATGTATAATAAAAGGATTATAAAATTTTGTTTTCCTGTTACTTTTCATCTTTTATGCTGCTACTTGAATCTATATATACCCCGATGCGTTTACTCACTTCATCGTAATTTTTCCTGAAATACCGGTTCGTTACTAACAAGGCTTGCGCTTGCCGGAGTGCATTTAATACCGTCCCCCGTTGCCGCCGGTTGATACAGGTTGCTATTTCAGTGGTGGCAAAACCATATTGCATTTTTAACAAATAGGCGCACGCATGCCGGGCAAACAGCGGTTGTATTTTCCGCGAAGCGCTCAACAACGCTTCCACTGTTATCCCGAACACTTCGGCGCACTGCTGCATCATCATGCCGGCGGCAGAATCGCGTAATATTTCCGGAATAGCGCAACAGGATGGCAGCATACCGGCGTTATTGTTTGCAAAAACAAATACTCATGCCGATGCCGGCTACTACCAGCGTCCATGCGAAATGATACTGTCCCGCATGGTGTTTGTAAATCCCGAAGAGATGGAAATCAACGGAAGCATTTTTGTTCCATTGGTGATGCAATGAGACGCTGTTAAATCGTGTGTTCATTTTGGTGATTTTCTATAAGAGTTGTTTTCAAATGGTATCCGGTCAAACATTTCTTCAAAGCG